>CAXMSM010000225.1:0-3591 GCA_964195655.1 uncultured Gammaproteobacteria bacterium
CTGCATGAAACTGGCGACGTTCACGACCGGAGAGGTAAGGACCTGAGCCCGTTGTAGTTGGTCCAGTCGTTGTGGGGCTCTGTTGCCCGGTGTTCGGGCAGGAAGAATCGGCAACGACATGGCATCGAACAAGCGCCGACGGCTTCAAACGCCGTCACGAACGCGAAAGGTCGAGTATACGGTCAGCCGGTGACCCAACGCCGAAGGCGCCGTGAGCAGGGAAAGTGAGGCGGGTAGGTCAGTGACCTCTTTTTTGCCGCAGGTGGGTGATCTAACCCCCGAGCAACGAGCGGTGTACGACATGCTTCCGATCGATTTGACCCGGGGGCTGCTGTTGACCCGGTCCAGCGCAGTCCCGTATCTGTTACTGGGGCGTTCATCTCATGACGGCCGACTGCCGGCAAGGGTCCGGGAGTTGATCATCCTGCGAGTCGGCGCGGTCACGGAAACCACCTATGAGGTCTTTCACCATGTTCCAGAGGCCCGGGCATGTGGCGTGCCAGAGGAGACCATCGACAAGGTCCTCGCCGGTTCCCCCACAGTCGGCAACGAGGAACTCGACGTGCTGATGGCGTTCGTCGATCAGCTCGTAGACAAAGCCCATAACATCCGACCGCGCGTCAGGAATGTCCAGAAGTACTATTCGCACAACGAGATAGCAGAGATCGTTCTACTCGTCGGCCACTACGTCATGACGTCGCTATTCATCAAAGTCCTCGACATTCAATCCGAAGAGACGCCGGTCTCGCCCAGCACCTGGGCCAACGCCGATGCGCCATCCGAAGATCACACAGAAGAAAATTAAGGAGATGGAGCAACACCCGCCGGAAATCCCGTTCGCCAAGGGTCTGGTCGACCTCGGCGGCGGGTACACGTTCCTTTCTGGAAGTACCGAGTTGGGGTTGGCGAATGCAGGCCTGGTGGTCAGCGACGATGAAGCCCTCGTTGTCGACACGCTCTACGACCTTCAGCACGCGCAGGAGTTTCTCGACGCGATCACCCCTGTCACTGCCTCAGCGCCGGTTCGGTACGTGTTTAACACCCACAGCGACGGCGACCACATCTTCGGCAACCAACTGTTTCCAGCCGACGCGGAGGTCATCGCAACCAATGCAGCCAATGCGTTGATTACCCAGGATCAAGCCGACCTCACCGCCTGGGCCTTCGATGAAAGCCAACGCCCCGAGTCTCGACTGCACTCGCTTGCTGGCCTTGGACGGCCATTTGACTTCCACCCAGTACGGGTCCGATCGGCCGACGTTGGGTTCTCCGGAGAAAAAACCCTTCAGATCGGCGCACTGGAAGTTCAGCTCCACGAACTCGGCCCGGCCCATACGGTAGGCGACGCGATCGCTTACATCCCCGAAAAGAAGGTGCTCTTCGCCGGGGATTTGCCCACCCGCGATATCGTCAAAGTCATCTGGTCGGGATCTGTCGCCAACTGGATCACCGCCCTAGACAAAATCCGCGAATTCGACGCCGAGGTCGTTATTGCCGGGCACGGGCCGGTGCTCAGCGGCGGCGCGATCACAGCTGCGCTAGAGGCCGGGCACAGCGTTCTGGTCATACCTGTACGAACGCGCCGTCACGCTGTTCGATCGGGGGATTCCCGCCGACGAAGCCGCGGCCCGAATCGACGTCGACAATTATCCCGACGCCGCGTTCACGCTCCCGACACTCGTCACCGCGATCTACCACGACCTGAACCCCGAAGTCGCCTTCAAAACAATGCCCGAAACCTTCGAGTTCATGGCAACCCAGGCCACACAGCTCGGGCATCAGTTCATGGGAAATTGAGATTCACCAGTTGACGGAGACTTTTCTGTCTGGGATTGGCAAGGGCCACGAGGCCGCACCCGAGCAGAGGAAGCAAAGGCCATGCCGAACCGTCTAGACATGCACTTCCCGTCCGGAGGAGTGCAGTGCAGCGCCTGGCTGTACCTGCCGGACGGGGGACCAGCCCCGGTGATCGTGATGGCGCACGGACTCGGCGGGGTGCGCGGGATGCGACTCGACGCCTACGCCGAACGTTTCCGTGACGCCGGCTACGGGTGCCTGGTGTTCGACTACCGGAACTTCGGAGACAGCGAGGGCCAGCCGCGCCAGCTGCTCGACATCGGCCTGCAACTCGAGGACTGGGCGGCCGCGATCACCTATGCCCGCACCCTCGACTCGGTCGATACCGGCCGGATCATCTTGTGGGGTAGCTCATTTAGCGGCGGACATGTCATCGTCGCTGCAGCGCGTGACCGCAACATCGCCGCCGTTGTCGCCCAGTGCCCGTTCACCGACGGACCCGCATCATTGCTCGCGATGTCACCTGTGAACTCGGCCAAACTGACCGCACTGGCGCTACGCGACACGATCGGGGCGCGATTCGGTAAGCAGCCCGTAATGGTCGCCACCTCGGGGCCCCCGGGATCCACCGCCCTGATGACCTCACCTGACGCCCAGCCCGGCTACCTGGCGCTGGTTCCCGAGGGTGCACCGTTCCGCAACGAGGTCGCTGCCCGTATTGCGCTGGGGATCACCTTCCATATCCCCGGCCGCGAGGCGGTAAAGGTGAACTGCCCCTCCATGTTCTGTGTCTGCGAAACTGACTCGATTGCGCCGCCCAAGGCCACGCTTCGGCACGCCCGTAAGGCCCCGCGCGGGGAGATCAAGCTCTACCCCGAAGGCCACTTCGACATCTATGTCGGTGCCCCGTTCGAGCGGGTCATCGCCGATCAGATCCGATTCCTCACCACCCACGTGCCACCCGTGCACACCGACTCGAAGGACGACAAATGAGCCGCTACGACCTCGTCGCCAGGATGCGTCAGCAGTCTGGCAGCCGATCTCGGCGCTGCGCGGCATCGTCAATCCCCTTACGGATCGGGTGCCGAGGACCTTTTGCCATAGGAGTTGGGGCCTGCTGCCCCTCCCGCCGACGCGCCGGATTCGCGCACAATTGACCCCCGAAGGAAAGGGGATGCTCATGAAGGCGAAGGTTGGCGACTGGCTGGTGATCCGGGGCACGACAATCGATCAACCGGACCAGCGGGGCCTGATCAGCGAGGTTCACTCACCCGATGGTTCACCACCGTATGTGGTGCGGTGGCTGGAGAACGACCACGTGGCGACGGTATTTCGGGAAATGAAACGCTTTGTGAGACAACCCCCGCTGCAGTACGCGCGAGACGAATCTCAAGCGCGCAGTTCAGCGCCGCCCGCCGATGCAGTCGAACGTGAGGACCTACAGGCGGCTGTAGACATCCCAGGGTCGTAACTTGTCAAGCGGCGCGGGTGGTCGGGCGGGTCTGGCGGTGCGCCCAGGCGGTGTGTTCGCTGTAGGTGGTGTGGTGGCGGAGGCAGCCGTGGAGGATGCCGACGAGTCGGTTGCCCAGGGCGCGCAGGGCTTGGTGGTGCAGGTCGCCGGCGGCGCGGTGGTGGTCGTAGAAGGCGCGGGCGCCGGGGCTGCTCTGCAGCGCGCAGAAGGCCCATTGGTCGATCGCGTTGTAGAGGCGTCGGTTACGGACATGGCGGGCCAGCACGGCGCGTTTTTTGCCGGATGCGATCGTCAGGGGTGATGTTCCGGCGTAGTTTTTGCGA
>CAXMSM010000226.1:0-2391 GCA_964195655.1 uncultured Gammaproteobacteria bacterium
CAGCTTCGATGCATTGTGGGGCGGCGAGACGGGTATGTATGCGCAGCGTCTCGGTATCGAACGAGCATATCGATTGAACCCGTTAGCGCTGTTAGCATCCCAAGGCGTGCCACTTGCCTTCGGCTCCGATACCCCCGTTACCGATATGAACCCGTGGGCAGCCGTCCGTGCGGCGACTGCCCATCACACTCCTGGCAGCGCTATCTCGGTGCGGGCGGCATTCGCGGCGGCCACCCGCGGTGCGTGGCGGGCGGGCGGAGTCCGGGATGGTGTGACCGGCACCCTGGTGCCTGGCGCGCCGGCCTCATACGCGATCTGGGAAGCCGACGAGTTCGATGTCAGCGCGCCCACCGACGCGGTGCAGCGCTGGTCTACTGATCCCCGCTCGAGGGTCCCGGTGTTGCCCCGCCTCAACGACCGCCTCCCGCGGTGCCGGCAGACCGTGCACAGGGGTTCGATCATTCATGGCTGACACCGAAGACACACCCAGCGCCGAACCCGATGCCAGGCAGGCATCGCGGATCTCACGCTTCGGTCGGGCTTTGATGGACCGATTGCCCGTGCTGAGTGTCACTATCGCCGCTGGTCTGGCGCTTTGTGTCAGCTTCCCGCCGTTCGGATGGTGGTACGCGGCAATCCTGGCGTTTGCGCTGCTGGGTTGGGTGCTGACCCGCCCCTCCACCACGGCCGTGGGTGGTCTGGGCTACGGATTGCTGTTCGGGCTGGTCTTCTACCTGCCGTTGTTGCCGTGGATCAGCGGGCTGGTCGGGGCGGTGCCGTGGCTTGCGCTCAGCCTGGTTGAAGCGTTGTATCCGGCAGTGTTCGCACTGCTCGCGGTGCTCGTCCGTCGTCTGCCCGGTTGGCCGCTGTGGTTCGCGGGACTGTGGTCGACACTGGAATGGCTCAAGTCGACGGTTCCGTTCGGCGGGTTTCCGTGGGGCGTCGTGGGGTTCTCCCAGACCGAAAGCCCAATGCTTCCATTGGCCTACATCGGCGGTGCACCGCTGGTGTCCTTCGCGGTTGCGTTGTTCGGGTTCAGCGTGTCGGCAATGGTATTGGAGATCGCCGGATGGTGGCGTCGCGATGCTGCGACCCGCGCCGCCGCGCCTCCAGCGGTCGTGGTCCCCGGTCTGTGTATCTGTCTGGTGCTGTTGATGACGGCGCTCGCGTGGCCCCACGTCCGCAAGTCCGGCGTCGGCGCGGGCGACGACCCGCCCGTCACGGTGGCGGCAGTGCAGGGCAACGTTCCGCGGCTGGGTCTGGAGTTCAACGCTCAGCGCCGCGCGGTCCTCGACAATCACGTGCGTGAAACGCTGCGTCTCGCCGAGGATGTCCGGGCGGGCCGGGCGCCGCAACCGATGCTGGTGATCTGGCCGGAGAACTCCTCCGACATCGACCCGCTGGCCAATGCCGACGCTTGGCAGGAGATCTCGATCGCGGCCGCGGCGATCGACGCTCCCATCCTGGTCGGCGGTGTCGTTGCCGCTCCGGGCTACTCGTGGGACAACCCGGTGTCGACCAACTCGGTGATCGTGTGGAACCCCGGGACGGGTCCTGCGGACCGTCACGACAAGCAGATCATCCAGCCGTTCGGGGAGTACTTGCCGTGGCGTAGCTTCTTCAGCCGCCTGTCGCCCTACGCGGAAAGGGCTGGCTATTTCATTCCCGGCCAGGGCGGCGGCGTGATTCGGGCCGCCGGCGTGCCGGTCGGAGTCACCACCTGCTGGGAGGTCATCTTCGACCGTGCGTCCCGCGAATCGGTGCGTAACGGTGCACAGCTGCTGGCGGTGCCCACCAACAACGCCACGTTCGACGAGGCGATGAGCGAGCAGCAGCTGACTTTCGCCAGGCTGCGTGCTGTCGAGCACGACCGCTATGTCGTTGTCGCCGGGACCACCGGGATCAGCGCCGTCATCGCGCCTGACGGTCGCGAGCTGGCCCGCACCCGGTTCTTCGAACCGGCCTACCTCGATCAGCAGATCCGCTTGAAAACGGCGCTGACACCCGCCACCCGCTTTGGCCCGATCGTCGAGGCCGTGCTGGTCGCCGTCGGCGTTGCGGGGCTCCTCGGCGCGATACTGCACAATGGATCATTCGCAAGATTGCGAGGTCGGAGATCGGCGACCGATGACGGCAAAGGAGGACCCACATGAGCGCCCCCGGTGGCATCCCCGGTAACGAAGCCAAACAATCAGGAGAAAACTCGACCGAGCCGGTCCCTCGCACTCTGGTCATCATTCCCACCTACAACGAGCGCGATAACTTACCGACGATCGTCTCGCGCGTGCATAGCTCGGTACCCGATGCGCACGTCCTGATTGTCGACGACGGTAGCCCCGACGGCACCGGGGAGCTTGCCGACGAACTCGCTCTCGCTGACCCGGACCGCGT
>CAXMSM010000227.1:0-3222 GCA_964195655.1 uncultured Gammaproteobacteria bacterium
ATCTCGCTGCGCGGCACCGTCGCCTGCATCGCTCCCCCGGCACCGGCCATGATCTCGCCCTGACCGAAGAAGAAGATCACCGAATCGTCGGTGATCGCGAACTGCCCGTATTTCGTGGGATCCAAGCCGTCAGCAGGTGAGATCATCGCGTCCACGCCGAGTTGCCGAGACAGATCGGACTGCACGATCGGAAAGATCACGTCCAGCGGCTTGGTGTCGGGTTTGAACAACGTGTCGAAACTGATCGGAGCCTCCGCCGCGACATCCCAGTTGAAGGCCCTGTACCAGGTCTGCGGATGCGCACCACCGACGTTTTCGTAGAACTCGAACACCACGCTGCGGGTACCGGCGTCCTCCGGTCCGGAACGGTAAGCCGTCCCCCTGCCGTCAAGGACGTAGGGCAGGTTCCAGGCCCCAGGCGTGCCCGAGACGTTGATGAAGCCATCGCGGGTCTGCTTCAGATAGGCGGTCAGAGCCTGCTGGTCGGGATAGTCGGCCGGGAACGTGTAGTCCAACCGGTAAGTGGGGTTGTCGGCCTGCACATGACAGATTTTCTCGGGGTCGACCGTGCCACCAAGGTCTGAACAAGCTGACTGGGCCGCGGCCGCCGGGGCGGCTGCCAAGCCTGCCGCGACACCGGCAGCCAACACAGCAGCGGTGAGAAGGCGCATCGCGGGCCGTCCTTATGATCGGCGCCGATCGGACCACGGCGCAGTTGATGCCAGGGTACGTGCCCGATCACCGTGACGGACGACATACAAATGCAGTGGCCCGGCTTGCGGCCCCGGAACCCAACCGGGCGACGACCACCGTTAGGTGCGTTGAGCCACGAAGCCGAAGCCGCGACCGTAGCGCATCGGGGTCAATGTCGACCCCACGGACCAGGATCTCGACGGCTCCCACGGTGCGTGCCGAAAGCGCCTGGCGCAGGTGCCGTTCACTGAACACCAACTGCTCGAGAACCTCGAAACCCCGGACGCCCTCGGGTAGTCGGTCACCTGACAGGTATGCGATGTCGGGATCGAGTTGCCACAGACCGTGCCGGGTCCCATAGTGGCGCACCAGTCCGGCGCGGACCACGGCGCCGTCAGGGTCGACGATCCAGCGGCCGGCCGGCCCTACCCAGCAATTGTCGGGATCCGCGTCAGTGATCTGTTCACCGGTGTCAAGCATCGTGGCCCGCCGGCGCACGCTCGCATCCGCGAGCCCGCGCGACCAAAGGCAGGCTTCGCGGACGCTGCCTGCCAATGAGGTCACCTCCACCTCGCCCTCGAACCCCAGCTGCCGCAGTACAGCGAAATCGACTCCGGGAGCGCACTTCACTACGTAGTCGCGAGACTGCAACGCCTCCAGGAGTTGGTTCAGCGGCGGCAAGTAGGCGCGTGGATCGAACCGTCGCCTCGAACCACTCCGCCGCGCGGGGTCGACGACGACGACGGCGTCGGCGGTAACGGGCCGCAGCGCATCTGCGCGGCAGAGCAGGACCGGGGCGCCGCCCAGTCCCAGGTTATGGCCCGCCATCGCCAGACGTACCGGGTCGATATCACTGCCAATGACGAAATCCGCCCAATCGCGTAGCGCCGCGAGTTCGGTACCGATAGAACACGTCGCGTCGTGGACGGTGACCCCGGCGAGTCGCCGCGCGCGGTGCTCGGCAACCGGCTTGGCAGTCGCCTGCTGCAGCGCCTCATCGGTGAACAACCATTCTGCGGCTTCGTCGGCATCAGCGGCATCAGCAGCCCCAGCGAACTTCGCGACCGCCTTGCGACGCAGCATCACGGTTTCCACAACCACCGCGGCCCGTTCGGCGAAACGCGTTCGCGCTGAATCGATATCAGCAATCAGAGTTGGGCCGGTCAAGCGATACCGGTCAACCTCATCGCACGCCAGCTTCCCCGCATCGCTGCAGAGATACCTCACATCGTCGAGGCCGAACGCTACAACGGTTTGACCCCACTCACCATCACGTTGTAAAACCAGCCCTTGGGGACCACACGGCGCCAGATGTTGGCGTCCACCCACGACAATGTGGTCCAGCCGCCGAATGCGAATTTCGCCCAGCCCCAACCCAGCTTGCCCGGCGGTACCGTCGATTCGAACGTCCGTATCGGCCAGCCCAGCATCGCCGCGCTGAATTCTTCGCTGGCGGTCTGTACCTGAACCGCTCCGGCGGTGGTCGCCATTTTCTCCAGATCGGCCGGATCGAAGGTATGCAGGTCAACGACCCACTCCAGCGCAGCGGCCCGGGAGTTCTCGTCCAGCTCCTCCTGCGGCCGGCGCCAAGAACCCAGCCCGGGCAGCTTCATCGCCCTCACGGTCGTCTTCCAGGTCAGATCGGCCAGTGTGCGAGCGTACCGATTGCCGACTGTGGTCGGTTCACCTGCGAAGACGAACCGTCCACCCGGCTTGAGTACCCGCACCACCTCGCGAAGCGACAGCTCCACGTCGGGGATGTGGTGCAGCACCGCGTGCCCGACGACCAGATCGAAGGTGTTGTCCTCATACGGGATGCCCTCGGCGTCAGCGACGCGACCGTCGATGTCCAAACCGAGCGATAGTCCGTTGCGGGTGGCCACCTTGACCATGCCCGGCGACAGGTCGGTTACCGACCCCCGACGCGCCACCCCCGCTTGGACCAGGTTGAGCAGGAAGAACCCGGTGCCACAGCCCAGTTCCAGCGCTCGGTCGTAGGGCAGCTCTCGTTGAACCGACTCGGGCACCGCCGCGTCGAAACGGCCTCGGGCATAGTCGACGCAGCGCTGGTCGTAGGAGATCGACCACTTCTCGTCGTAACTCTCGGCTTCCCAGTCGTGGTACAGCACCTGGGCAAGCTTGGTGTCGCGCCAGGCGGCCTCGACCTGCGCCGGGGTCGCACGCGGCTGCGGCGCCGGGTCGGTGACATCAGAACTCGTCATGCAGGGCAGCCTAACGTTCGCTGTCATCGGATCTTCGGCCGAGAGCCTAACCGGGTCTAAACGCGGCTTTCGCCGCCGCCAACACCGCCGGTGGATGGTCCAGAAACCGACTCGCCCAGGCGACCGCCGCGTCGTACACCGCGTCCGGTGCCACCATCTCGTCGATCAGCCCCAGCTCGAGAGCTTCGCGTGCATCGACGAAGCGGCCGCTGAAAACCAGGTCCTTGGCCTTGCTGTCACCAACAGCACCAGCCAGCCGGGTCGCGCCGCCACCGGCGGGCGCCAACCCCGCCAGGATCTCGGTGGC
>CAXMSM010000228.1:0-8659 GCA_964195655.1 uncultured Gammaproteobacteria bacterium
GGGACACACTGTGCAGGACCGCGGGAGCTGTTGGCGGGGGCCCATCTGACATCTGGGCACCGCGGGCGTTGGAATCGGACAGATTGACGACAGTGGCGTTGTGGCCGCTTTCGCGGCCGGTCGCGGCTCGCGCCGACAAGCAAAACAAGCTCTTCCTCAAAGGCGGTGCGCAGGGTATCTACGGCCAGTACCCGCCAGCGCCATTAGATGACGCAGCGGGCAAGCCCAAGCCGGCTCCCACATCGAGACTCGAACTCGTTTACCGGACGGGAAAACCTAGATTTTGGCGAGACCAGGCCGACCGTGACGAAGTGATGATTCAAGTCGATATCCGGCCGATTGTGCCCGACAAGCGTTGGCGGACTTGTTTTGCGAAACTTGTTGCAGACCGCCACATGAAGGTCCAACTCGGCGCTGTGGCCCGTGGAGGGATCGCGACTTCCGCCGAGAATCTTGCTGCTGTTCCAGCGACGATCGCGGCAATTGATTCAGCCATTGACAGTGCCAATGAATCATTCATCAACACCTATGCGCGGGACGAAGTGGAGACATACGTGACGGCGCGGCGGTCAGCCCAACTAGCCAAAGTTGAGGCGCCAGGATGCGGTCACGCGTGGAGTTGTTCGAGAAGATCAGGAGAGACCGGCGGCTTGCTGAATTGTCGATCCGCGGGTTGGCGGATCGTCATGGCACACATCGTCGGACGGTGCGCCAAGCACTCGAGGACGCTGTCCCGCCGCCGCGGAAGGCCTATCCGGAGCGCCCCCGCCCGGCGATCGATGAGTGGACCACGGTGATCGATGCTTGGCTGTTGGCAGACAAGGACGCTCCGCGCAAGCAACGTCATACCGCCCGGCGGATCTGGCAGCGTCTGGTCGTCGAGCACCAGGCCACGTGCTCGGAGGTGACGCTGTCGCGTTACGTCGCGCGTCGCCGTGAGGAGCTGGGGCTGTTGACTCGCGAGGTGTCGATCTCGCAGACCCATCTGGCCGGGGCTGAGGCCGAGGTCGACTTCGGTGAGTTCTACGCGACGATCGCCGGGCTGGTCGTGAAGTGCTGGATGTTTGTGATGCGACTATCGCACTCGGGCAAAGCATTTCACGTTCGCCGCCCAAGCCCAGGAAGCGTTCCTGGAGGGCCACGTGTTGGCCTTCGAGTTCTTCGGGAGGCGTGCCGGGCCGGATCCGGTACGACAACCTCAAACCCGCCGTCATCCGGGTCCTCAAGGGCCGTGACCGCACCGAGTCCGAGCGGTTCACCGCGCTGCGCAGCCACTACCTATTTACTTCCGGCGGTACTTCGGGCACCACACCACGTAATACGCGCACTGGAACGCGATATTCGCGTTCGCGCGCAACGTAATCACGCTGAAAAGCCCAGCCCACATAAACCTGACGCGCTCACCCCCAGGGCTAAAGCCCTCGGTCCGCCGCGCTACCTAAACTCTTGATCGAACCGTAGGCGGCCGGAGCCACCTATCGGGGTGGAATACCGACTTCAGACCGTGGATCTTCGAAGGTGGACCAAGTGACCAGCAACAGCATGACGGGGATCGGTGTCACCGTGGCGCTCACGTGCAAGTCGTGGCATTGGCCCTATGCTGGCTATCGGCATCGATAATGGAGGCGTCGTGACAAATCGTCTATCGCCGATGAGAACCAGGTGACCTATCGGCCAGCCGACATGCCGGCTGCGGCGTTTGCTGCCGGGCACGCCGACACCATCACCAAGTTTCTCCACACGCCGCGCGCCCGGGGCTGGATTCATTTTTATTCAGCCGCCGCCGCCATCGTGGCCGGTGCGGTACTGGTGCCGATCGCGTGGGTCACCGTGTCCCCCAGGGCTGGCTGGGCCACCCTGATCTATGCCCTGGGCATCGTGGCGATGTTCGGAATCAGCGCCACCTACCACCGGGTGCACTGGCGTTCTCCAGCGGCTGAGAAGTGGATGATGCGGCTCGACCACTCGGTGATCTTCGTCTTCATCGCGGCCAGCTATACGCCCTTCGCGCTGTTGGCGATGCCGGCGCACACCGGTGCCGAAGTCCTCACATTGGTCTGGGTCGGCGCAGCCGCCGGCGTCGTACTCAAGATGTCGTGGCCGTCGGCCCCCCGTTGGGTAGGGCTGCCCCTCTATCTGGTGCTCGGCTATACAGCGATCTGGTTCACCGGAACCCTGGTTGACGGCGCTGGTCTTGCCGTAGTTGGGCTGCTGGTCCTCGGTGGCGTGCTCTATAACATCGGCGCCATTTTCTACGGCCTACGCTGGCCGAATCCGTGGCCGCAGACGTTCGGCCATCACGAGTTCTTTCACGCGTTCACCGCGGCAGCAGCACTTTGCCACTACGCCGCGGCGTGGGGCCTCATCATCTAAGCCGAATATGACCTGTACCCAGCTGCACACCCGGCAGTCGATGGTCCGCCTAGTACCTTTAGGCCCTTCGCACAAGAGCCCAACGTATCGCGAACCACAGACCATGTTTGGCTAGCATGATGATCAACGCCCCGTGAGATCAACGGGACAACGCAGAAGGATTGGGGACCGCCATGAGCAATGACGCCACCGACCGGCCAGTCACCATTCTGCCCGAAAGCGAATGCTGGCAGCTACTCTCGGGCGCTCCAATTGGCCGGCTGGTGACCAGCGCCGACGGCATACCCGAGATCTTTCCCATCAACTTCGTCGTCCAGCGACGCACTGTGCTGTTCCGCACCGCAGAGGGGACCAAGCTGGTCAGCAGCGCCATCAACAAGCAGGTGCTTTTCGAGGCGGACGACTATGGCGCAGCCGAAGGATGGAGCGTGATCCTCCAAGGTGTGGCCCGCAGTCTGCACACAAACGAAGAGATCGAGGATGCCGAGAGCGCCCAACTCCTCCCCTGGACCGCGACGGTCAAGGAGCACTACGTCCGACTGCTCCCAACGCGGATCACCGGTCGCCGGTTCCGTTTCGGTCGTGAACCCGATCGCGAAGCCACTGTCGACTGAACCTGCCTAATCGACGGTGGGAGTTCGGCTCACGATCGCCACTTCTAGTGCAGGGAACAATACTTCGAACTGCGTGGCCCGCCAAGGCCAAGTCTTGCGCCGAAACTCCCATCGCCGACTGCCACGCGTTGGGCGTGGCCAGCCCGCCGGATCCGCCGATCACTCCGGTGAGAATTGAACCGTTGCCGACAATCAGGGACTACCGGCCCTAGCTTTCTCACCGGCGTGAGCGCAGAGTCTGGTCATGACCAAGTACGTGGCGCGAGTCGCCGCAGCGACCGCCTTTCTCTATGCGGCGCGCCGGTACTACCGCAATTGGGGCACCACCAAGGAAGAGTGCACCATGAAACTTCCAGGGGACGAGTTGGTCCGCCGCCCCGCAGTCCAATCCACCGAAGGTATTTGGATCGACGCACCACCGGCGGCAGTGTGGCCGTGGATTGCTCAGATCGGCCAGGACCGCGCCGGCTTTTACGGGTTGGACAATGTCGAGAAGCTGATCGGTCTGGGCATCGGACCGGACATCGGACCGGACACGGACACAGACACCGACACCGCCGACCGAATTCATCCCGAGTGGCAGCACCTCGTACCGGGCGATACTGTCCGACTCGCGCCGATGGGCTGGATGGGCCTGCGCCACGGGATCACTCTGGAGATCGAGCAGGTCGTCGAGGACAGCACACTGGTACTCCGGGGCTCGCGACCGGGGTTCCCTTGGGAGACCGTGTGGTCCTTGCACCTCCTTCCTCGCTGGCAGGACCGCTGCCGGTTCCTGGTTCGCACCCGCACGCGACTAAGGCACCCTGGCGAGGTACTCGGTGTCGAACTTGCCGGCCCGGTGATCGCACTGATGACCCGAGGTCTGTTACTCGGGATCAAACGCAGAGTTGCGCCTTCCTAGCTACGAAGCACATCGTCGGCCGTCAGGCGGACACAAGCGCCAATACCTCGTCAAAACCGGCGGCGAGGCAGTCAAAGAACACGTCGTAGTCGGGAATCGCACCGGTGTCCACGTCGATGCCCAACGTGCACGCGTCGACATACGTCAACAGTGTGACGTTGACCGCAGAGCCGATGGTCGGGCCGAATGCGTACTGGGTCACAACCCGTGCACCACTGAGGAATACCGGAACTGGAATCCCGGGCACGTCGCTACACAAGAAGTCGACATTGCGCAGGATCGAGCCGATGTACCACCGCGGCATCATGTTCAGGGCACCCGCGATCCACTGCGTGTACGGCAGCGACTTCTCATGACGCACCTTTCTGGTTCTGTCACGGATTTGACGAATCCGCTCCACCGGATCGGAGATACCGGCCGGCACGTCGAACCGCATGATCGTGATCCGGTTTCCGCCCAATTCGTCGCCCTCTTCGCGCAGGCTCATCGGCATCGTCAGGTGAAGGTCGCCGACCGTGACGCCGTGCTCTTCGTGGTAGCGACGCAACCCTCCGGCCACCCCGGCGACGAACGCGTCGTTCAGCGCTCCACCGCCATGATGTGCAGCCGCCCGGAGCTGTCCGAACGGGACCTCAAGTACGCCGAGTCGGCGGATCAAGCTGCGGCCGCTCATCAGCGGTGAGCCCCGCCGGTTCACCGGGCGCATGGTCCGGTAGACCGATGCAGCCAGCCCGACGGCCGACGACGCGGTGTCCACCGGCCGCAGGATGCTCTGGGACACCAGCCTTGGCGCCATCTAGAGAGTGCCCATCAGTACGTTGCTCACCAAGCGGGCGTCGTATTGCGCAGTCTCACGGTAACCGCGCAACCACGGCGGCGGAGGTACTTCAGGCAGCGCCGCCACCGGTCCGCTCTGGTCGTGGACCTCCGACACATCGAAGAGGATCATCGCAATCTGGACGCCGCCAACTCCGTCGGTCAGCGCATGATGAAACTTGAGGAGGATTGCTGCGCTGTCATTTTCGAGTCCATCGATCAGCGTGGCTTCCCAGAGCGGACGGGCCCGGTCAAAGTCCTGCATCGCGGCGACCCGCGCCATCTCCAGCACGGTATCGGTAGTGCCAGATGCAGGCGCGGTCACTCTGCGTATGTGAAAGTCGAGATCGAAGTCCGGGGCGTGTTCCCACCTCGGCGGCGCGGGCGGTGGAGAAGGGACGACTCGCTGCCGCAGCATCGGCACCGTGCGCGAGATGAGGTCGAAGCGATCACGAACCTCGCCCCAGTCAGGCGATCGGTCGAGCAGGATCACCGTTACCACCGTCGAACGCAGCGCGGGGTCGCTTTCCATGGCCCAGGTGAACGCATCGCTGTTGCGCATGAACTTCGTCATCGGGTCTCGGCATTCACACTGGCGGGCCTATCGACGGGCGCACCGCCTTGGGAACCGCCGAGATCGGCCAGTTGCCGCACTCCCTCTTCGATCCCGCGGGCGAGTGCGTCGACGTCGGGTGCGCTGTCGTAGTCAGCGGTGACGCCGAAGGAGAACCGGCCGGCGTAGCTGAGCATCGCGATACCGGTGCGCAGATGAAGCGCAATCGGTGGTATCGGCAGGATTTCCAACACCTTCCGGCCCAGCATCTTCTGCTGGCCGCGGGGTCCGGGCACATTCGTGGCCAACGCCGTCACCGACTTCTGCGGGAGTCGAGTGAGGAAGCGAATCGTCCACGCCGAGAGAGCGAAAGGAACGTTTCCGGCCACTGCGAACAGGGCGCTGCCGCCCTCCCGTTGACCACTTCCCTTGGCCCGGCTCAGCCGTCGGTGAACGATCTCCAACTGCTTGACCGGGTCAGGTTCGTCGACCGGCAGCAACGGCAGCATCGCCGACACCCGATTGTCGGTGACGTCGAATTTGTCCGCTGCGCGCACCGACACCGGAACCAACGTGCGCAATGCGTGCGGTCCCGGCGATTCACCCCGCTCGAGCAACATAGCCCGATAGCTGCTGGTGATGGCCGCCAGCGCCACGTCGTTGAGCGTCACGTCGAAGTCTCCGCATACCTTCTTCATGACACTGAGGTCCACCATCGCGGCACTGTAGCGACGCATCCGGGTGACAGGTCCGTTCAGCGAGGACTCCTGGTCGGCGCTGAGCACGCGGGCCGTTAGCTCGACGGCCCCGACCACAGCGTGTTCGGCCGCACTGCCGGCGGCGAGCGTCGCATGCCAGACGTCGTTCATCCAGTTCAACGGGTTGAGCCTCGGCCGCAACAGGCCGACTATCGAAGGGTGCGATTCCTGCCCAGCACCGACGTTGCTGGCGAAGGTGTCACCGGTGCTGTCGTCGCTCAACTTCGCCAGCATCTGAGCCGTGGCGATGCCATCGGCGACGCAGTGGTGGATCTTCATCAGCGTCGCCCAACGACCACCCCCGAGCCCCTCGATGATCCAGCACTCCCACAACGGCCGGTCGCGGTCGAGCCGTCGCTCCATGATGCTGGCGATAATCGCGAAAAGCTCGGCGTCGTCACCTGGGTGCGGCAAGGCGGCGTGATGGAGGTGATGCGCGATATCGAAGTGGGGATCGTCCACCCATTCCGGTGCACCTAGGTCGAATGGCCGGGTGTGCAGCACCTGTGTGCAGCGTGGAATGCTTTGTGCCCGTTCGGTGAACGCCGTAACGATATCACTGTAAACTGGAGGCGGACCCTCGATGACTGACACGGCACCGACCGCAAGACTCACGTGGGGATCGGAATCTTCGGCCTGCAGGAAGCTCGCATCAAGCATGCTCAGTTGCTCCATGCAGTGACCCTGCACCCTGCGACGGTACTCACGACAGGGTCGCAAGTCCTCTACCCATAGGGACAACGTCGTTCGGATCCCATAGGGACAACGTCGTTCGGATCCCATTGGAGTGACCTTCGACTCTGTCTCCCATGCCTACCGCCGTGGGAATTTGGGGTCATACGGGAGCGTAGGCGCTGCGCTAAGAGAGGACACGTTATGGCTACGTCTGAATATGTTCGTTTCTTCGAGGAAGTCGGCATCGAAGACGTGCCGCTCGTCGGTGGAAAGAACGCCTCGCTGGGCGAGATGTACCAGAAGTTGACCGATCAGGGGATCCGCATCCCCAACGGGTTCGCCACCACCGCCGAGGCCTACCGCCACATGTTGGACAGAGCGGGCGCCTGGGATCGGCTGCATGCCGAACTCGACGACATAGACCCCGCCGACATCGCAGCCCTGGCGCGCAAGGGCAAACACGCCCGGGAGATCGTCTACGGCGCCGGGCTCCCCGATGACCTGGCCGCCCAGATCCTGGACGGCTACCGCAAGCTCCAGGAAGAGTACGGCGAGGACGTCAGTCTCGCGGTACGAAGCTCGGCGACCGCCGAAGACCTGCCGACGGCGAGCTTCGCCGGCCAGCAGGACACCTATCTCAATGTCAAGGGCGCCGAGAGTCTTCTGGATGCGTGCCGCCGTTGTTTCGCCAGCCTGTTCACCGATCGCGCCATCCACTACCGCATCGACCAAGGCTTCGACCACTTCAAGGTGTCGCTGTCGATCGGCGTGATGAAGATGGTGCGCTCCGACCTCGCCGCGTCCGGCGTGATGTTCTCCCTCGACACCGAGTCGGGCTTTCCCGACGTCGTGTTCGTGACGGGCGCCTACGGCCTCGGTGAGAACGTCGTTCAGGGCGCCGTCGACCCCGACGAGTTCTACGTCCACAAGCCGACCTACCTGGCCGGCCACCGCGCTGTGCTGCGCCGTCTCATCGGCGACAAGGCGGTGAAGATGATCTTCGTCGAGGGTGGGACGAAGGACCCGGTGCGCAACATCCCCACGCCGAAGGCCGACCGTGCCCGATTCTGCATCACCGACGAGGACGTCGTGGAGCTGGCTGGCTACGCGTGCACCATCGAGCAGCACTACGGGCGGCCGATGGACATGGAATGGGCCAAGGACGGTATCGACGGGAAGCTGTACATCGTCCAGGCCCGCCCGGAGACGGTGGCCTCCCAGAGCAGCGGCACCACGCTGGAGAATTACGTGCTCGAGGGACGAGGCGAGGTACTCACCGAGGGCCGATCAGTCGGCCAGAAGATCGCTACCGGCGCGGTGAGACGCATCGAGCACCTCGAGCACCTGTCGGATTTCCAGCCTGGTGAGGTGTTGGTTTCCGACATCACCACACCCGACTGGGAGCCGGTGATGAAGATCGCGGCGGCGATCGTCACCAACCGCGGCGGCCGGACCTGCCACGCGGCGATCATCTCCCGTGAACTCGGCATCCCCGCCGTGGTGGGAACAGGCGACGCGACGACGGAAGTGCCCAATGGCGAGGTGGTGACGGTGTCGTGCGCGGAAGGTGACACCGGGCGTGTTTACCAGGGCGAAGTGGCCTTCCGCGTCGATCGGACCGAAGTCGGCGACCTGGCTCGGCCGCGCACCAAGATCATGCTCAATCTGGGAAACCCCGATCTCGCCTTCAAGACGTCGTTCCTGCCCAACGACGGCGTGGGGCTCGCCCGGATGGAATTCATCATCAACGAGTACATCAAGGTCCACCCGCTGGCCCTGCTGCACCCCGAGAAGGTCGAGGACCCCGAGGCACGCCGGACCATCGCTCAGCTCACCCGGGGCTACGCCGACGGCAGCGCGTTCTTCGTGGAGCGGCTCTCCGAGGGAATCGGGACCATCGCCGCCGCCTTCTGGCCCAAACCGGTGGTGGTCCGGATGTCGGACTTCAAGACCAACGAGTACGCCA
>CAXMSM010000229.1:0-3197 GCA_964195655.1 uncultured Gammaproteobacteria bacterium
ATGACCAACCGCTTCGCGGTCTGGGACGAGATCACAGCCGCCGCAGCGGCATGAAAGACACTGTCAGCCACTGTAGTCCGCCACCGAATCCACTTATATCGACTGCGCCACAGCCATTCTCAAATAACTTGACGATGCCATCGAAACGGCGCTGGAGGACCTCGCCTGACGGACGATCGATAGAGGGTGCTATGAACGAGCCTTGGCCATCGATCAGCGAAGGAAAAGAATTACCATGGGCGACATCTATCCTAGTCCGGCCGTTGCTGCTGGACACGTTGAACCTAGTCCTCGGCGGGTGCGTGGTGTGGCCGGCAACGCGACGGCGTTCGATACCCGGTCGGCGAATTACGTGTGGGAATGGCCGTTCTACCCGCAGTACTACATCCCAGTAGCCGACGTCAGCAACGGGGTCCTGGTCGACGAAGACCATGAACAGCGTTTGCGCTTCGGTACCGCCCGACGCCACGGGGTGCGCTCGGGTGAGCGCATCATGGCAGGCGCCGCGCGGGTCTACGGCGACGACGCCCCGCCGGGAATCGCTGGGCGAGTGCGCTTCGACTGGGTCGCATTGGACGCGTGGTTCGAGGAAGACGAGCAGATCTTCGTCCACCCCCGAAATCCCTATGTGCGTGTGGATGCGATCCGCTCGACGGCCGAAGTGGTGGTCGAGCTTGATGGCGTCAGGCTCGCGCGATCCACCTCGCCCGTAATGGTTTTCGAGACGGGTCTACCGACGCGCTACTACGTCAACAAGACAGATGTGAACTTCCAGCACCTGATCCCGACGCACACCCAGACACCGTGTCCGTACAAGGGCGTCACCACCGGTTACTGGTCGGCACATATCGGCGAGAGCGTGCATGAAGACCTGGCCTGGACCTACGACTACCCCACCCGTCAGGTATCGCCGATCGCTGGCCTGGTCGCCTTCTACAACGAACTCGTCGACATCCGCCTCGACGGCATGGTGTTGGAGCGCCCCGAGACCCATCACGTCAAGCGCCGTTGATCGGCGGCCGGCGGGGCCGCGCAGCGGACGGCGCCGCCCCGCCGCCTAGATGCCGCCGTACGGGCGGGTGATGATCTCCAGGAAATGATCCGCCGGATCGCGGAAGTACACGCCGCGGCCGCCGTCGTTGTGGTTGATTTCGCCTGGTCGTTCGGTTCGCGGATCTGCCCAGTGCTCGAGACCGCGCGACTGGATCTTGCCGTAGATCGCGTCGAAGTCGTCCTCGGAGACCAAAAAGGCGTAGTGCTGCGGCCGGATCTCCTCACCGCTGGGCACTTCTGCGTAGTCCAGGCTGACACCATGCTCCAACGCGACGACCAGGAAGTGGCCGAAAGGTGCCGGGGCGGGCAGCCCGAACAGCTCGGTGAGGAAGGTTGCCGACTCCTGCTTATCCTTCGCGGCAACGATTGTGTGGTTGAAGGCGATGGTCATTGTTCCTGCCAGTCAACTCCTTTCGACGCCGCATGACAACCCATGACATGATGACGGTATGCCTGAACAGCAGCACAAGACCGTAGACCGCTGTCGTGATCTCCGTCAGTCATCGGTTTAGCGACCGGCACCACACCAGTGATAGCGATCGCCACGTCAGCGTCATCATGCCGCCGGGATCATGCGCATTCCGTGTCGGAACCCTCTGGCACGGCGATCGCACGAACATCTCGCCGCGCAAACGACTCCTCGAAATCCGCTGACACCCCATGACCAATCAGGATCAACCCACGGCCACAACCGATCTCGCCCTCATTGACTACGATTCAACTTCCTCCCGGCACGGGCTTGCTGCGCGGATGTCCACTACTATTGCCGGTCCGCTCGGGGCCAATTCCTATGAGCCGCGTGCCCTTCCTGACCCGCCGGTCTTCCCTACCGCGACGCCGCCGTGGCGCACCGGAGCCGTGCACTACGGCATCATGATCCCTGATCTTCCTGCGCCACACCATTTTCTGGCGACCATGATCATCATTGGCCGCGCAGGTTTCCGCGCCTGGGACGACGACACCACCATTAAGACCACCGCTCGCGATAGTGTCACTTTGTCGCACGGAACTGCCGCGACGAGTCACGACCCGTTTAGCTTCTACTCGGCTCGCGCGGAATGTGAACTGGCCAAAGACGGAAGTCTGTTGCGGTTCGGTGAGGAGCTGACCGTCAGTGGGTTGTACCCAGATTATCGGCTCCTGTCTCGCAGGCCCGGGTTCGCGGTCGACATCGAACTCGCCGCCACCGGAGAGATCGCCTGGTTCTTCAAGAGTCCGGTCTATGACCACCTTGCCCTCTTCACCCGGTATCGGGGCACCATCGAACACGACGGTCAACGCTCTGACGTCTCGGGGCTCTGTACCTACGAATACGCGGCCGCGATCACTCCTCATCTGCTGCTGCGCCGCGCTATCCCCGGGCGTTTCAAGATCCCCTTCGACTTCTTCACCTACCAAATCATCGATCTAGGGTCCGGTAGCCGTGTGCTTCTCATCGGAACCGGTGTTAACCAGCAAGCGGGGTGGCTCTCGGCGTACCTGCGCACCGAAGACGGCGGTGTGCGCCGCATCGGCACGCAGGTCCAATTTCAGGTCCTAACAACCCAACCAGAAGCTCAGTTCGGGAACGACGCCAAACCCATGACGATGCCTGACACCTTCCGCTGGGTCGTCTGCGATCAGGACAACACCCGTCTCGAACTGATCGGAACAATCGACACCCGTTGGCTCTACGCCGGCATGGGCCACATCAGCGGATACTCCTACACCGGCCGCCTGGACGACGAACCGATCCGTGGCCGCGGCTACCTCGAATACTCCGACCGTCGCGCCCCCTAGAACCCAAGCCGTCGCGCCCCCTAGAACCCAAGAATGAGCACACTAGCCCAAGACAAGAACGTGACGAGAAGGCCGGGAGCCATCATCCCGGCGACGATTGTGGCCCTCAACACCACTGTAGTGTCCGCCGACGGTCAGGGTGTCGTGTCGCACGCCGGAGTGGGGATGTTGCGGGAGTTGGCGGACCTGACTGGACTCTCAGCGCAGGTCACCGCGGTGTTGGCAGGGCATCGTCAAGTTGTTGACCTGGTGTGGTGCTGCCAGGATTGGTCGGTGGTGAGTGGGGCGACGTACATGGGCTACCGGTATCCGATCGAGGTCATTGGGCACGCGGTGTGGCTATATCACCGTTTCGCGCTGAGCCT
>CAXMSM010000230.1:0-11473 GCA_964195655.1 uncultured Gammaproteobacteria bacterium
CGAAGTTCAGCGGGTAGATGTCCTGGTACTTCTTGGGCGGGTTCTCGGCGTAGGCGATGGTGCCGTCCGGTAGCACGTTGAACCACTCCGGATGATCTAGCGCCCAAGGATGATCCGGCGCGCATTGCAGTGCCAGATCCAGAGCCACTTCAAGGCCTTCGCTGGCGGCGGCGGCGACGAAGTCGTCGAAATCGTCGATGGTGCCCAGCGCCGGATGCACCGCGTCGTGGCCCCCCTCGTCGCTGCCGATCGCCCACGGTGAGCCAACGTCATCGGGTGCTGCGGTGACGCTGTTGTTGCGGCCCTTGCGGTGCACATGTCCGATCGGATGGATCGGCGGCAGGTAGGCGACATCGAAGCCCATCCGCGCCACGCGGCGCAGCGCTTTGGTCGCCGTGGCGAACGTTCCGTGCGCGGCATTTCCGGCGCTGTCCCATCCGCCCGTCGATCGGGGGAAGAACTCATACCACGAACTGAAACCCGCCCGCGATCGATCCACCCATACGCCGTGCTGCTGGCCACGGGTAACCAGTTCGCGGAGCGGATACTGGTCAATCAATTCAGTGACCTCGGGTGCCAGTGCCGCGCCCGCGCGCAAGAATGGATCGCCGGGTTCGCGCAGCCTGTCTGCGGCTCGCATCACTGGGGACCGCATCTGACGCGGGACGCCGGTTGCAGCACGATCCAGGAACCGCGCTCCTATCAACAGATCGTTGGACAATTCGGCTTCGCTCTGTCCGGCATCGAGCTTGGCAATCACATTCTTTCGCCAGGTGGCGATCGGATCGCCCCAACCGTCGACGCGGAACGTCCACAAACCGACCGTGTCCGGGGTGAAGTGGCCATGGAACAGATCGGGTGTCCGACCTTGCGCCATCGGGACCGTGACGGGCCGGACTCGCGAGGTCGAGTTGAGCGCATCCTCGATGGGAACTGGTTCGGCGGCGGGTACACGGCCGGGTGGTTCGTCGGCCAAGGGTGGATAGGTGGATCCGTGGTAGCGCACCGTCAGTGTGGCCGACACCGCATCGTGGCCCTCGCGCCACACCGTCGCAGAGACCGGCACCACCTCGCCGACGACCGCCTTGGCGGGGAACCGTCCGCCAGAGACCACTGGCGCAACGTCATCGATCTCGATACGACCGGCGGTCAATTGCCCACTCCCTACCACTCATACAATCCCGCGCGGCGTACGCCGCGGGCATCGGTGTCTGGTCTCGATTTAGGCGTGTTCTTCAGTTCTCTCGCGCCTATACCCACCGTAGTGCGGTGCTCAATCACGCGGAGGGAGAAGCCCTAGCGTCGGCTCGGGAGGGTCGGGTGTGCCTCCCCATGCGGAGCCGCGGTGGCGACCGGCCCCCCGGGACTCATTGGTAGTACCGTATTTAGTACCACTTGAGGAGGTGTGTTCGGAATGGCTATCACGGCGAGTGAGGCTCGTAAGAACCTGTTCCCGCTGATTGCGCAGGTGAACGCTGACCGGGCGCCAGTGGAGATCACGTCGAAGAATGGCCGGGCCGTACTGGTGTGTGCCGAGGACTGGGAGGCATGGCAGGAGACGGCATACCTGTTCCGGTCCCCGGCGAATGCTCGGCGTCTGCTGGACGCCGCTGAGGCCCTGGACCGGGGCCGTGGGGTTCGTGCGGACCTCGATACTGCGGAGTGAATATTGTTTTCGCTCCGCAGGCGTGGGACGACTACCTGCACTGGCAGATCGCCGATCGGACAGCGCTCAAGCGGATCAACCGACTCATCGCCGACATCTGCCGGTCGGCTTACGAGGGGGTCGGTAAACCCAAGCCGCTGAAGTACGGGCTTGCGGGAGCCTGGTCACGGCGCATCACCGAGGAGCGCCGCCTCGTCTACCGCGTGGTAGGCAACGATGTGCAGATCATCCAGGCCCGCTACCACTACTAAGTCGCATGAGCCAGGAATCCCGATCGTTCACGATCGGGAGGATTCAAGGGAAGCGCTTGAAGCACCGTTCAACATCGGTGAGGACGCCCAATCGGAAGGCGTCGATCCTGGAGAATCCGGAGGGCACGGACTCTCCGTTGACGTCGCTGGCCACCAGGCCATTGGTCAGGATGCCGGACACCGCCTCGTCGACGTCGCCTGCGGTCAGCGCGATTGTCTCGCCGTCGGGGGTGGTTACTTCCTCGGACATTTTGACCGTAGCCACCCCGGTAAGGCAGGCCGTGCGCAGAGCGGCAGCAGCGGTATCCAGCGTCACGCCACCGTGTTCCAGCTGGATCGCAGTCATGTATCGGGACACGAGCACCGAATACGCCGTGTTGTCGCCGACGGCCACGCTGCTTCCGCCCTGCCGATCGGCCTGGGAACCTATCTGCTGGAGTCCGGTCAGATCGACGACGATGGTGTTGGTTGCCGGGCAGAACGATGCGGGCGGGCTGGGCCGCGCATCGGCGCAGTTTTTGGCGTCGGCGGTGGTGAAGCTCAGCGCCGGTGGATCGGCAGGCTCGAACAGGATCCCCATCGCGTCGACGATCGAGAGCACCGAGGCTTTAGTCACCGGCAGCTCGCCGGTCTGGTCCTCGGGTAGCAGCACCGGCAGATCGCCACGCCGCTGGCCGATCTCAGGCAGGTCGATGGCCGAGCACGCCGAAGGGCCGTCGGTGAAACCGAATTGGAACGCGGAGAGCCTTTCGAATGCTGAGCCGTGCTCGTCGACGCCTGCGTCCGGATCTCCCTCATTGAGTAGCGGATCCCGGAAAGAAATGACACCGGCAAGCACTTTGTTGAGCCCTTCGCCGGTACTCAGGCTGAAGCGGGGTGAATTGTCTTCGGCCACCCAGCGCATGTAGGCGCCGGAGAGGCAGTCGGCTTGCTGCTCGCCGACCAGGGTCGGAATGCCCTTCCTGGACAAGCCAGCCTGCCGCGCCACCGCGTGGCCGTATTCGTGCGCGAGCACCAGCACCACACCCATGTCTCCGTGTGCGCGCAAGAGGCTGGGTAGCAGCTCGCCTCGGTCCCAGCCGATCGTCCTGTTCGGGTAGCAGAAGCCAGCGTTGACCAGTCCGTAGGTATCTTCCCCGCAGAATTCGCCGCCGAAGTCGCTGGCGTCGAACGAGATCAGCGCCTTCGCCGAGGCGAAGTCGTCGTCGAAGGTCTCCGGGTAGGCAAGGTCCCAGAACTGCTCGATGTCGCTGATCGCGCTTCCGGCCAACCGGTCGATCGCCCCACCGTCAGTGCCCTTCACGTTCCGGGTGGGGTCTTCGGCGTTTGGCCGTAGGCCGGTGGGTCCGTCGGTCGCCGGCATTCCGGCCACCCTGAAGGGATCGTCGAACACGGACACTGCGTTGCCCTGCAGCGTGGCCGAGCAGCCGGTCCCGAGTAAGAGTGCAGCGGCCGCGATCATGGTGCCAACGAGGTGTCCTCGACTGATGGACGGACTCATGGACGCTGCCTTTCGGTGGTCGCTGAACGGCCTGGATGCACGCACAGGAACGCGACTACCAGGATAGTGAACTTGCCGACATTTGACTTGACGGAATACCTATCGCTCTTCGCCTGGAGTTCGAATCCGCTCTAGTGCCGCCCGCACTGACTCCCCGTCTATGGTCGCCCAGTACGGGGGGAGGGACGCGCGTAGGAACCCGCTGTAGCGCGCGGTCGCCATCCGCGAGTCCAGGATGGCCACGACGCCGCGGTCGTCGACGCGGCGCAGCAACCGGCCTGTCCCCTGAGCGAGCAGCAGTGCGGCGTGGCTCGCCGCTACGGCCATGAACCCGTTACCGCCCCGTGCCGCGACGGCACGCTGGCGCGCGGTTAACAGCGGATCGTCGGGGCGCGGGAACGGAATCCGATCGATCAGCACGAGCGATAGCGAAGGGCCCGGAACGTCGACGCCCTGCCACAGCGACAGTGTCCCGAACAGTGAGGTCCGCTCATCCTGGGCGAAGCGTTGCACCAGAGTCGAGGTGTTGTCGTCGCCTTGGCAGAGCACGGGAGTGTCGAGACGCTCCCGCATGATCTCAGCGGCGGCCTTGGCCGCCCGCATGGAGGAGAACAGGCCGAGCGTCCGTCCGTCCGCGGCGGCGATCAACGACGCGATCTCGTCCAGTTGCTCGGTAGACCCGGTGCCGTCGCGGCCGGGCGGGGGCAGATGGGCGGCGACGTAGAGGATTCCTGATTTCGCATGGTCGAACGGCGAGCCCACGTCGAGTCCACGCCATGCGACGTTGGTGTCGGACGTCTCGGGGGCTTTGGGGGATTCGGGATCTCCGTTGATTTTGTCGACCCGGTCCAGTCCCCAGGCTGAGGCCATCGCGTCGAAGCTGCCACCGATGGTCAACGTTGCCGATGTCAGCACCGTCGTCGAATCTCCGAAGAGCCTGCTGCGCAACAGGGCTGCCACTGACAGCGGGGCGACGCGAAGTGTGGCGCGCCCCTCGGAGCCCGGCCGGGACGCATCGACGTGTTCGACCCATACGACGTCGGCGCGGTCCGGGATAGCCGGAACGAACGAGCTGAGGATTCGTGAGGCGGTGTCGCCGACATCGGCAAGGGCTGTGGCCGCCTCGTTGCGGGCGGGTGCGGTCTTCGGATCGTTGGGGGCAGTGTCGATCGCGGTTCGGGCTCTGCTCGCGGTGTCGCGCAGCACGGTCAAGTGAATTGCCATCTCCTCGCCGAGAACGTCGATGCGGCCGCCGCGGGCGTCGAAAATCGCCGAGGAGAAGGTCGTGGCCACCCCTTCCAGTTGCTGTGCGATCTCGGGGGCCACAATTCGGGCGGCGCGGCGCTGCGCGATGCCCAGCGAGGTTGCCGACAGTTCGGCGGTCGCGACACCGGTGACTCTGTCTACCAATTCGTGTGCCTCGTCGACGATCAGGAGGTCATGTTCGGGCAGCACGTTGGCGTCGCCGATGGCGTCGATGGCCAGCAACGCGTGGTTGGTCACGACTACATCAGCAGCGCCCGCGCGGTCACGGGCCCGCTCGGCGAAACAATCGGTTCCGAATGGGCAGCGGGACACCCCGATGCATTCCCGCGCAGACACGCTGACCTGTGACCATGATCGGTCCGGGACCCCGGGGGTCAGTTCGTCACGGTCACCGGTGTCGGTGCGTGACGACCACTTGGCGAGCCGCTGCACGTCGCGCCCCAGAGCGCTTGCCGCGATTGGGGAGAAGAGTTCCTCTTGCGTCCGGTCCTCGGGCTCGGCCTGAGAACCATTGTGGATCTTGTTGAGACACAGGTAGTTTCCGCGTCCCTTGAGAAGCGCGAACTCGGGCCTGCGAGGAATCGCCTCGGCCAGCGAGTCGGCGAGCCGGGGCAGGTCCCGGTCGACCAGCTGCCGTTGCAGTGCGATCGTCGCTGTCGACACGACGACAGGACGGTTGTCGCTCAACGAGTGGACGATCGCGGGTACCAGATAGGCCAACGATTTTCCGGTTCCCGTTCCGGCTTGGACGGCGAGGTGTTCGCCAGTGTCGAAAGCATGGGCCACCGCCTCGGCCATCTTGATCTGGCCGTCGCGCTGGGCGCCGCCCAGCGCTGCCACCGCCGTGGCCAGCAGTTCGGCGACTGGAGCTACCCGGATAGCCAAGCGATCTTCAACCTTCGCTGCGTGTGGGGGCGATGATCCGCGTTGGGACGCCACGATAGCCCCTGGAGCGCGGCATGCCATCCCGCGGCAGGTTGTGCAAACCTTGGCTGAGACGTTCACGTGCAGGTTTCCGGCCGAGGTTGGCGATCGTGAACTCGTCCACGATCAGCGTCGCATTCACGCCCAGCGCTGCCGATCCAGTCACAGGTCCACCGTATCGGTTCAGAGCGCCTTCATAGCATCACCGCGGCCCCGGTATTCTTGCCAAATGGTTACGACGGCGAGGACCCGTCCGGGAACTCGCGAAGACCGCGACGTCGCCACCATTTCCCAGGAAGACGTCGCCACGGACTCCCCGTGGGTGACCTTGGTCTGGGATGATCCCGTCAACTTGATGACCTATGTGACCTACGTACTGCAGAAGCTCTTCGGCTACAGCGAACCGCACGCGACCAAGCTAATGCTGCAGGTACACAATGAGGGCAAGGCGGTGGTGTCTGCAGGCAGTCGGGAGTCGATGGAGGTCGACGTGTCCAAGCTCCACGCCGCAGGCTTGTGGGCAACGCTTCAACAGGACCGCTGAGAAGACCGTGCGTAAATGGAAGCGGGTCCAGGGCATCGACGGCCCGCGGTTCCGCTCAGCTCTGGCCGCACATGAAGCGGAGCTATTGAGCAACCTGGTCACGTCCCTGGTTGGAATGCTCGAAGATCGCCAGTCGTCGGCACCGGCCGATGAACTCGCCGAGATTACCGGGATCAGGACCGGCAATTCGCTTCCACCGCAGGACGATACGATGAAGCGCTTGTTGCCTGACTTCTACCGATCGGCGATGGATCACCCCGTAGGGTCCGAGGCGGCCGAAAGTCTCAACCGTGCGCTGCGCGGCCTTCACGAGCCCGACATTATCGATGCGAAATATCAAGCGGCACAACAGCTTTTGAACACCATTCCGCAAGGTGGCGGAAAATTCGAGTTGACTGAGGACGACGCGCAAGCTTGGGCATCCGCCGTGAACGACGTGCGCCTGGCACTGGGCACGATGCTCGATATCGGTGCTGACGGGCCCGATCGGCTGCCGGAAGACCATCCGATGGCCGGACACCTCGACGTCTACCAGTGGCTGACGGTGTTGCAGGAGTACTTGGTGCTGAGTCTGATTGGTGGGGCGCGGTGATGAGCGCTTGCGCGAAGAACAGAAGGTACCGATGAGCGCTTGCGCGAAGAACAGAAGGTACCGATGAGCGCTCGCGCGAAGAACAGACGGTACTCATGAGCGGCACCATCACCGATGTGGCCGGCATCCGCGTCGGCCACCACCAGAAGATCGATACCGACGCCCAGTTGGGCTCCGGTTGGGCGACTGGCACGACGGTCGTACTGACGCCTCCCGGCACGGTGGGCGCGGTTGACTGCCGCGGTGGCGCTCCGGGAACCCGGGAGACCGACCTGCTGGATCCGTGTAACTCGGTGCGAAGTGTCGATGCGGTGGTGCTCTCAGGCGGTAGTGCGTTCGGGCTCGCCGCCGCTGACGGCGTGATGATGTGGCTTGAGGAGCATGAGCGCGGTGTTGCGATGGACGGCGGGGTGGTGCCGATCGTTCCCGCAGCGGTGATCTTCGACCTACCGGTCGGGGGCTGGCAGTGTCGGCCGAACGCGGAGTTCGGGTATCGCGCGGCTGAGGACGCGGGCGCCGATGTCGGGATCGGCACGGTCGGAGCGGGCGTCGGGGCGCGGTCCGGGGTGCTGAAGGGCGGCGTCGGGACCGCCTCGGTGACGCTCGACTCCGGGGTGACGGTCGGCGTGCTAGTTGTCGTCAACTCGGCCGGCGACGTCGTCGACCCCGACACCGGTCAACCCTGGCTGGCGTATCAGATCGAGGAGTTCGGGCTGGTCCGACCACCTGCCGATCAGCTGGCCGCCTATGCGGATCAGCACGGCGAGCTCAGCCCGTTGAACACCACCATCGCAGTGGTTGCCACCGACGCCGCACTCAGCCCGTCAGGCTGTCGCCGGGTAGCGGTGGCCGCGCACGACGGCCTGGCGCGCACCATCCGCCCGTGCCACACCCCCTTAGACGGCGATACGGTGTTCGCTTTGGCTACCGGTGCTGTCGAGGTGAATCCGGACCCGAGGACGCCGGCGTCGATGTCACCAGAAGTGCCGCTGATCACCGCCGTCGGGGCGGCTGCTGCGGACTGTCTGGCCCGCGCAGTGCTCGTCGGAGTGCTGGCCGCCGACGAGGTGGCCGGAATACCGACATACCGTGGCCTGTTGCCGGGAGCGTTCGAGTGACCGGCGCCGATCGCTCGAAGGAAGCCCGGTCCGCGAAGGAAGCCCGGTCCACGAAGGAAGGAAGTGCACTTTGCTCGTGATCCGTGCTGACCTGGTGGAGGCGATGGTCGGTCATGCC
This sequence comes from uncultured Gammaproteobacteria bacterium, assembly GCA_964195655.1. Classification (GTDB taxonomy): domain Bacteria; phylum Actinomycetota; class Actinomycetes; order Mycobacteriales; family Mycobacteriaceae; genus Mycobacterium. Next base: position 7,981 of record CAXMSM010000230.1, read on the forward strand.
CGTGCCGACCATCCGGACGAGGCGTGTGGCGTCATCGCCGGCCCCGAGGGATCCGACCGTCCTGAGAGGTTCATCGCGATGCTCAATGCGGAGCGGTCGCCCACGTTTTACCGATTCGACTCCGGGGAGCAGTTGAAGGTGTGGCGAGCGCTCGAAGCAGCAGACGAAGCGCCGATCGTCATCTATCACTCGCACACCGCGACCGAGGCTTACCCGAGTCGCACGGACGTCGCCTATGCCTCCGAACCCGATGCCCACTACGTGTTGGTATCCACCCGTGACGTAGATGGCCACGAGTTGCGCAGCTACCGCATCCTGGATGGCGTCGTCACCGAAGAGCCCGTCAAGATCGTCGAGCAGTACTGACAAAGGAGAAACCTGTGCCTGATTCAGCCAATGTCACCGTCTCAATCCCGACCATCCTGCGTACCCACACCGGCGGGGAGAAACGAGTCACCGCCTCTGGTGCCACGTTGCAGGACATCATCTCGGACCTGAACTCCAACTACTCCGGCATCGCCGAACGGTTGGTCGACTCCGCCAACGCTGGCAAGCTGCACCGCTTCGTCAACATCTACGTCAACGACGAGGATGTGCGGTTCTCCGGCGGCCTGGAGACCGAGATATCCGAAGGGGACTCGGTCACGATCCTGCCCGCCGTAGCGGGTGGATGAGTGGGCGGGTGGGTGAGTAGAAGTCCTATGACTGGGTACGACTCATGACCAGGTACGACTCGCTGCTGAATACGCTGGGTGACACGCCGCTCGTTGGGCTCCAGCGGCTCTCGCCGTCCTGGAACGGGGGTAGTGACGACTCGCCCCATGTCCGGTTGTGGGCCAAGCTCGAGGACCGCAACCCGACCGGGTCCATCAAGGACCGGGCTGCCCTGCAGATGATCGACGATGCTGAACGCAGCGGACGGTTGCAGCCTGGGGCCACGATCCTGGAGCCGACGAGTGGCAACACCGGCATTTCCTTGGCGATGGCCGCGCTGCTCAAGGGTTACCAGATGATCTGCGTCATGCCGGAGAACACGTCGATCGAGCGGCGTCAGCTGTTGGAGCTCTACGGTTCCCGAATCATCTTCTCGCCGGCCGAAGGTGGCTCTAACACGGCCGTGGCTCATGCCAAAAAGATTGCGGCAGAACATCCTTCGTGGGTGATGCTGTATCAGTACGGTAACCCGTCCAATGCTGCGGCACACTACGGTGGTACCGGGCCCGAGCTGCTGGCCGACCTGCCTGAGATCACGCATTTCGTCGCCGGCCTGGGCACAACCGGCACCCTGATGGGCACCGGCCGGTACCTGCGTGAGAAGGTCCCCGGGGTCCGGATCGTCGCTGCCGAACCCCGCTACGGCGAGGGTGTCTACGCGCTGCGCAACATCGACGAGGGGTTCATCCCCGAGCTTTACGACCCCGATGTGCTGACGACCCGCTACTCGGTGGGTTCCTACGACGCGGTGAAACGCACGCGCGAGCTGGTCCAGGTCGAGGGGATCTTCGCGGGCCTCTCGACCGGCGCCGTGCTGCACGCGGCACTGGGGATGGCGGCCAAAGCAGCGAAAGCCGGCGAGCGCGCCGACATCGCTTTCGTCGTGGCCGACGCGGGATGGAAGTATCTGTCGACTGGCGCATACGGCGGTAGCCTGGATGACGCGGAGGATGCGCTGGAAGGGCAGCTATGGGCTTGAGGAGTGGGGCTTGAGGAGGCGCGGGTGAGTCTGCCCGGCGGCTATCCCCCCATGGCAGGGCCGCCGGCGGAGCCGAAGAAGCGCCCGGCCTGGGTCGTCGGCGCTGCGACCGTTGTGTCGTTCGTCGTTTTGCTCTGGGTGATCGAACTCTTCGACACCCTGACCGGACATCGGCTTGACAGCAACGGAATACGTCCGCTGGAGACCGACGGGCTGACCGGCATCCTGGTGGCGCCGCTGTTGCACTCGAATTGGGAACATCTGATCGCCAACACCGTTCCGGCCCTGGTACTCGGATTTTTGATGACTCTGGCGGGCCTGTCCCGATTCATCTACGCCACCGCGATCATCTGGATTCTCGGCGGGCTCGGTACCTGGCTCATCGGCAACATCGGAGCGCCGAGCTACAACGGAGTTGTGGTCGAGACAAACCACATCGGTGCGTCGGGCCTGATCTTCGGCTGGTTGACCTTCCTGATCGTGTTCGGATTCTTTACCCGCAAGGTCTGGGAGATCGTCGTCGGCGTGGTCGTGCTCTTCATCTATGGAAGCATCCTGCTCGGCGTGCTGCCGGGAACATTCGGCGTCTCGTGGCAGGGCCACCTGTCCGGGGCGGTCGCCGGAGTGCTCGCCGCCTACCTGCTGTCGGGGCCCGAGCGCAAGGCGCGGGAGCCAAGACGGGGCTCGGGGACGGGCAAGCCGGGCAAGCCGGGCAAGATGAGTCCGCCGTACCTGACTCCGTGACCTCGCAGGCGACCTCTTGGCAGGCTCCGATCGGGATATTCGATTCCGGTGTGGGCGGGCTGACGGTCGCGCGGGCAGTGATCGACCAGTTGCCCGACGAGGACATCATCTACGTCGGTGACACCGGCAACGGACCCTACGGGCCGTTGACCGTTCCGGAGATCCGGGCCAATGCCCTGGCGATCGGTGACGACCTCGCCGGCCGGGGGATCAAGGCGCTGGTGATTGCGTGCAACACGGCGTCCTCGGCATGTCTGCGCGACGCGCGAGAGCGGTACGCCCCGGTGCCGGTCGTCGAGGTGATCCTTCCTGCGGTGCGGCGCGCCGTCCGGTCCACCCGTAACGGGCGGGTCGGGGTGATCGGTACGGCTGCGACGATCGCCTCCGGTACCTACCAGGACGCGTTCGCTGCCGCGCGTGACATCGAGGTGTTCGCGGTGGCGTGCCCGCGTTTCGTCGATTTCGTGGAGCGGGGGGTGACCAGCGGACGGCAGGTGCTGGGGTTGGCCGAGGGATATCTGGAACCGCTGCAGCGCGCGGAGGTGGACACACTGGTGCTCGGCTGCACGCACTATCCGATGCTGTCGGGCCTGATCCAACTGGCTATGGGCGACGATGTGAGTTTGGTGTCCAGTGCCGAGGAGACTGCCAAGGATCTGTTGCGCGTGCTCACCGAGAACGACTTGCTCAGGCCGCATCCCGACCCGGTGGTACTCCCGCCGAAGCGCCTGTTCGAAGCCACCGGTGACCCCGAGGCGTTCACTGCGCTGGCGGCACGATTCCTGGGTCCCACGCTGGACGGTGTCCGTCCTGTTCAGCCTCACCTGAGAGTGCGACCATGATGTTGGTTGCCGAAACCGGCGATGTCTTCCTCATGTTGTTGCTTGACATGGCAAGCTAGTGGCGTGCGAATCACCGTACTGGGTTGCTCGGGCAGTGTGGTCGGGCCAGATTCGCCTGCGTCGGGCTATCTCGTAACCGCGCCCGACACGCCGCCACTGGTTCTCGACTTCGGTGGTGGGGTTCTCGGAGCTCTTCAGCGCCACGCCAACCCCA
>CAXMSM010000231.1:0-2906 GCA_964195655.1 uncultured Gammaproteobacteria bacterium
CGCCTGCGGTGAGGGTTGCACGGCCCGGTAGTGCTCCATCTCCAGCGGGCTCAGCGTTCTCGTGGTTGCCGCGGGTATCAGGCGTTCGACGAAGAAATTTCTGTTCAGGATCGCTCGCTGCATGGGGCGGCTGGACATCACGGATAGAGATCGCGGTCCGGGATGAAATCAATCTGCGCTGTTCGTCTCCCTGGTTGCCCGGCCGGAGTCAGCATCAACTAGTCGGTGTTGATCGTGAACGTAGGGCAGGTCGGTGGGCCCACGCCAGGCCGCCGAACGCATTGGCGAAATCCCACAGTGCTTTGTCTCAGTCCACCGCCGTGCCGGCAAGCCCCGACCGGGACTGTCGGCCTGCTGACAGTGTTCGGGTGTCGGTTCATGTGTACAAGCAGCTGTCACGCGAACCCGCCGAGCCAGGTCGTGACCGCGTACAGGAGAGCGTAGGTGCCTACCGCGATCCCGAGTGTCCCCAGCAGTCGCCACCGTCGGCGACGCATGCCTGCAAGGGTGCACTGGTTGCGACGCTTCAGCGACATCCACACGAGCAGGCCCAGGACCACGAGTCCGCCGAGCCGGAACCACCACGCGTAGTTGTCATAGAGGTCGTTCGCCCACACGAAGGCCGTTCCGGCACTGATGATCCCGAACAGTGCCAGCGCGGTGGGACCCACGCAGCAGAGAATGCCCACCAATCCACCGGTAATGCCGATGCGCCAGACCGGCAGCCGACCAGAGATCGAGAGTCGTTGTGCCCGAGCCGGCTTGACTGAGGATGGCTTGTTCATCGCGTTCCCTTCAGCCAGGAGCGTAGGCGCTTCGCGACGCCGGCTCCGTCCTCGTCGGCCTCGATCCGTACGCCGTTCCAGAACGCGACGTGGCTCTTGATCTGCTTTACCCGCGGACTGGGACTCGGGTAGTACCAACCTGCCTCAGCGTTGACCTGGCCCCCCACGGTCACGGTGTAGTAGTGGGCCGTCCCCTTCGACGGACAAAACGAGGTCACCGAGCTGTCGGTGAAGAATTCGCGTCGGAGGGCCTGCGGTGGAAAGTAGTCGTTGCCCTCAAGGCGCACGGTGCGCGGTGCTTCGGCGAGCACGGCACCGTTCCACACTGCTCGAATCATTGACGGTGACCTCCTCGCGCTGAAATCCTCTCCCTATCAGACACCTTCCGAGAACGGGGTGGTGGCCAACTGTCAGCGCGGTGACACGGCCCAGTTGTCGGGGCCGGATTTTCCATCTGAGCTTCCGACCCTTCGCGCCGCGGGTATCGCGCGCCGATCGGTCTGCGAATCGCGAGCGAACTCCCAACCGGGTGACGGCTTTGATCACGCAGAGTGGCAACGTTTGCATGGAGGGGTTCACGCCATTCTGGGACGATCTTTTCGCCCGCGTCAAGGACCGGGCCGCCGAGAACCGGTGCAACCCGCTCGACATCGGTGCGTGCAGCGTTCACAGCGATCGTAGGTGAGTGGCGGGGCCCTCACCGCAAAGATCGGTAGCCTGCCAGCATCCGTTGTGCCGCACTGATCGCCACGATGCCGGCCCACACCACAGCAATCTGCCACGCTACCGTGGAGAAGATTAGCCAGAAACTATGCACAGCAATAGTTTCCGCGCCCTCGGCGAGGCCGCCGAGAAATGACAGGGATCGTCCGTCGTCCATCGACTTGCCTGATCGCTCGGCGATGGACGAGAACGCGAGAAACGCTGTGCCGTTGATGTAGTACGCCAGGAGCACCAGGAGAAACGGCCACCACGGGGCGCCGTGTGCCGACGTGACACCCACGGCGACACCGACCACCGTGCTGCCGTAGACAAGGAAGTCGGCGGTGATGTCGAAGAAACCCCCTGCGCCGGAATCGGATCTGCCTGGATCGCGGGATCTGCGCAACCGCGCCAGCGGCCCGTCCAGTCCATCGGCGAGTCGGGAGACAAGCCACAGTGCCAACGAAATCCACCACTGGGCGGCCGCTGCGGCGGCAGCGCTGCCAAGACCGAGGATCAGGCCTGCGGCGGTGAGTCTGTCCGGAGTGATCCACGGTCGGTCAGCCAGCGTCGCGGCCCGGGCCAGCGGTCCTTCCAGGTGCCTGCGAAGGTAGTTGTCGAACATCGATAGGTCCCCCTGCCGCTCTGTCGCCGGAAAGTTCCTGCGGATCGCTCTGGACGCCCGTACGGTTCCTGATCCGTCGAGCTGCGTATCCGGCGCCCAGGCTGATGACCACCACCGCGAGTACCGCGCCGGCGAACGGCCAGGACAGCGGCGATGTGCCGTAGGCGCCCAACGCGGTGTAGCCGACGGTGCCGGGGACGATGCCCACGGCGGTGCCGAGGAGGTAGTCGCGTTGACGGACCGCGCTCAGACCCGCGGCATAGTTCACCGCCATGAACGGAAACAGCGGTACTAGGCGCACCAGCAATACGGAGATCAGACCGCGGCGTTCGAGCATGGCGTCGACCGCTGCGATGCGGGCCCATCTGATTCGCGATACTCCGTCGCGGCCCAATGCCCGGGCCAACAGAAATGCCACCCATGCTCCGAGCGTCGCGGCGAACACCACCATTGCGGCGCCGACGGCAAGGCCGAAGAGAAGCCCGCTGGCGATAGTCAGGGCGCTGGCTGGAAACGGCGTCAGGGTCGCTCCGGCGTAGACGACGACGAATGCCAGCACCCCCCAGGCTCCCGCCGCGGCTACCTGGTCGCGCAAAGTGGCTGGATCGGGCAGATCTGTGGTGAGCGCCAGCGTGATCCCGACCCCCATGAGAAGGGCGAGGATCGCAGCCTTCAATCGGTAGTCGAATCGCGTTCTGGGTGTCGCTGCCTCGATTTCTGGTGTCTGCATCACGCTCCATTGTGGCCGGTTTGCTCCGACGGGCTGGACTTTGGCGCGCACGATCAGTACATCG
>CAXMSM010000232.1:0-3206 GCA_964195655.1 uncultured Gammaproteobacteria bacterium
GGCTCCGCACAGGTTCAGCCCGGCCAGCGCGCCGGGTTCACCCAGCCCCGATAAGTGGAAGAAAGAGTCGCCCGTGAGCACCCGCTCGCCGTTCGCCACCAGCCAGTCGTACAGCTGAACCTGCTGGGCGGGGGTGGGGTGAAGCTCGTCCCACACGTCGGCACCGCGGCCAGATGGCCGCAGCCTGGTGATGCGCAGTGTCGCGCCGTACCCGTCTGCCAATGCCTTGAAGTCGTCGAGCTGGCCGACATTGTGGCGGGTCGCCACCACCGAGATCTTGGCGTCGGAGAAGCCAGCGTCCTTGAGGTTCTTCAGCGCGCGCGTCGCCATCGCGAAGGAACCGGGACCTCGCACCGCATCGTTGACTTCAGCGGTGGCACCGTCCAGCGAGATCTGCACGTCGACGTAGTCGCTGGCCGCCAGTTTCTTGGCCACCTCACCGGTTATGCGTACTCCATTGGTGGAGAACTTGACCCCGACGTGATGGGCGATCGCGTAGTCGACGAGTTCCCAAAAGTCTGACCGCACGGTGGGTTCCCCGCCACCGATGTTCACGTAGAACACCTGCATGCGTTCCAGCTCGTCGATGATGTCCTTGCACTGCTGTGTGGTCAGCTCCCGCGGGTCACGCTTTCCAGAAGAGGACAGACAGTGCACGCAGGACAGGTTGCACGCGTAGGTCAGTTCCCACGTCAGGCAGATTGGCGCATCCAGACCGTGTTCGAACTGATCGACAAGCCTGGGTACAGGTTTTTCGGAAATGCCTTCTGCGGTAATGCCTTCTGCGGTAATAGCTGTGGTCATGGCGTCTCCTCCTGGACCAGCATCCTGGACTGGGCGAGTACACCCAGCGCGTGAAGATAGGGCTCCTGCGCCACGTCGTTGATTCCCGCGGCGCGGCAAGCCGACCGTGCGTCGGGGTGATCAGCCAACGAGTTGACCACCTCGACGATCGTCCGGTTCTTCAGGAACGACAGCTTGCGGGTACCGAAGTGGTAGAGCAGTGCGCCAAAGGTTTCGGGCCGCACCGCGACCTGCGGGTGCAGCCGCCAGTGCAGGTCTGGGTCGAACGCCTGGTCCTGCTGAGATTCCTGAATCGGCGCAGCCACGATCAGTAGACCCCGCACATCCCGTCAATCGAGACTTCCTCGACCAGGCTCTCGGTGACCAGCTCGTCAGCTTCGGCTTGCCCTGCGTTCTCCACGCTCTGATTCGGCTCCATTGATCTCACCTTTCTGCGATGCGGTCCCCGGGCAGGGTCTCGACATTTGTGATCCAAGTCGACACAATATGGCATCGGGTGCCGAAACGGAAGGGTGGGCGTGGATGGAGGTTACGAGGGCAGGCGTAGGCCAGTCGCGAGTGGGCCGACGTCGGTCGACGAGTTGGGAACACATCAGCGACGTGGCGATCGACCTGTTCGTGGTGCAGGGGTTCGACGATGTCAGTGTCGACGACGTGGCGGCGGCGGCGGGGATCGGCCGCCGCACACTGTTCCGGTACTACCCGTCGAAGAGTGCGCTGCCGTGGGGTGATTTCGATGCACACCTCGAGCACATGCGCGCGTTGCTGGCCGACGCCGATCCGGGAGTGCCGATCCGCGAGGCACTGCGCACGGCGTTGTTGGCGTTCAATGAGTTCGACGACACCGACCGGCACCGTCAGCGCATGCGGCTGATCCTGGAAACTGAAGCTTTGCAGGCCTATTCGATGACCATGTATGCCGGCTGGCGCACTGTAGTGGCCGCCTTCGTGGCGGGGCGACTCGGTTTGGCACCGGCGGATCTAGTACCGCAGACGGTGGCATGGACCACGTTGGGGGTGGCGCTTGCGGCCTACGCACAGTGGCTCGCGGACGAAGCGGTCTCGCTGCCCACCGCCCTCAGCGATGCGTTCGACATGTTGGCGCCGGGCTTGGCCGGCCTGGAGATTCCCTGAAGTCTCTCGCAATTGGGGCGTCGCAGTGCCGACAACACGGCGACAATATGGATGTGAGCGTCGAACCGAATACCATCGCTGAGCTGACCACCCCCGCCGGCGGCCGACTGCTATCCCCTACACCGCAGCATACTTCGGTGAGCCTGATGCTGCCCGTTCCCGATACGGACGAGACTCTCAAGCGAGCCAGGGACCACGACGCACATGTTCTACCTCGGCGAGTTCCGAAACGGCGAATTATTCAGTGCACGTCCAGCTTTGATACGCGCAACCTTGTCGTCGGCGCGAGTGCGTCGCCGACTCGGCATCATCACAGACCGGGCCGGAGCACCCGGCGGGACAGGTCCCGGCGGAGGCAGATCGGCAGTACAGGTGCTCCACGATGGGAAGAACAACGCGCTCCCCGGGCGGGTCGAGTAGGTCTGCCCATCCCCGGAGGTCCAGATCACCGTGCCATCAGCGAACTGCTCATCGCGCCATCCACCGGGCCCGCCCCAGAATGTCTTCATCAGATGATGGCCCCGGCACTTGCAATGCAAGTTCGAGGCATGTGTCGGGCCGTAGGGCCAGGGCCGCACGTGGTCGATGTCGCAGCGATCAGCGGGCACATCACAGCCCGGGAATCGGCAGAATAGATCCCGCGTCCGGATGAACTCAGCCAATCTCGCCGATGGCCGATACCCGGGCTCTGGCTCAACACCGGGCAACCACAGCGGCGTGACCTTTGCCCCGCCCCGGATCGCCTCGGCCAGCACCACCGTGGGCAGCAGTCCACGCCCGGGTAACAGCGCCGCCCCTGAATCCGTGGGCCGGGTAGCCGGCGGCTCGACGGCTGTCGGTGAGTTCTGGGAGCTCAATTGCTCTTGGGCGGTCTCCGCCGCGATCAGTTCCCGAGCCGCATCAACGGCGGCCTGGTCGGCGATCACCCGGATCACCACGTTCGACGTCGGCTGCTGATCGCCGGCCGGGCACCGCGGCGAACCACATCGGCACACCAGACACACATTGCCGTTGGCCAACGCCCCCAACGCATCCGCGCGACGCTCCGCCACGGTGCGAGGGTCTGCATCGCACACTCCGGCGGCCATCGTCGTGATGCGCCGATCCAACACAGCGGCATCGGCGGCCAACAGCCGACCCCACAACGTCGTGATCTCACTAGGATCATCGCTGGCCCCGATATGCAGATCCCGAGTGCGAGCCAACGCCTTACTCCGCCGCAGCGCATCCGGATCGAAACGTTCGACCACTGCCTCGATCGCGCGCTC
>CAXMSM010000233.1:0-3460 GCA_964195655.1 uncultured Gammaproteobacteria bacterium
GGCCGCGTCGCGCTGTACTCGTTGACCCACACCGGCAGCGGCAGCCGGCTGCGGGCCCATCCATTGCGGTGCAACGCCTCCGTGTGGTCCGGACGAATTTCTTGCTACTCCAGCCGGTTTGGGTCTCGATGTAGTGGCTGAGGGCCATCGCTGCGACCACGCTGCTCAGGTGCGCCTCAATCGATTCGCGCAGATGGTAATAGATCGGGCGGCAGCCAGGTCGTGCTTGGACATCCGGAAGGCCTTCTCGATACGCCACAGCTCGCGAGCCAAGTCGGAAGAAGGGCGTTCACTGCCAACGGTGTCGCCGTCTTGGTAGTCGATCTTCAACACCAGGCGGGTGCTGGCGCGGTTCGCGGCAAACGCACCCGAGATTGCCTCCCGCCTCTCCGGAGGCATCGCAGCCAGGGTCGCCGACGAGATCGCCGCAAGCCAGGTAGACAGGAGAAGCTGTCGCAGCGTGATCGAGGGGCACCGGGCTCGGTCACGATCGCGGTACCGTCGCAGCATGACCGAGGATCACTGGCTCCAGCCGGCGCGCGACGCATTCGCCGATTCGGGCCGCGCCGACCTCCACATAGGATCGATCGATGCACGCTGAAGTAACCGTTCATATGGAAGCGCCCGCCGACGAGATTTGGCAGCTCATCGCTGATATCCGCAACACCGGCCGGTTCTCGCCGGAGACCTTCGAAGCCGAGTGGCTCGACGGCGCGTCGGGTCCCGAGCTCGGCGCCCGCTTCCGTGGGCACGTCAAACGCAACGAGGTCGGCCCGGTGTACTGGACAACCTGCCAGGTCACCGCATGCGAGCCCGGACGCGAATTCGGGTTCGCCGTACTGGCCGGTGACAACCCGGTCAATCATTGGCACTACCGCTTGACACCGCGCGATGGTGGCACGGATGTCACCGAGTCCTTTCGTCTGGAGACGTCCCTCTTCACGCGGATCTACTGGGCGCTGCTCGGTCCGTTTCGGGGCCGGCGCAACGAGCGCGACATGAAGAGAACGCTGGAGCGGATCAAGGAAGTGGCCGAGGCAGCTTGAGCGGGGAATCCGCGAGGGTGATTCCGGCGATCAACCGGTGGAAGACCGTATCCATCTCCATTCGCGCCTGGTGCGGATCGGCGGGGGATGATTCCGCCCCGGAAAATCGAAGTTCACAATGTGGTCGTGCGTGTTTCCAGTGAGGGACGCCCACGATCGCGCCGTCGAGGCGCTACCCCCAGGCCCGCCAATCTTGGCCACTACTCGAGGCTGCCGAGGTCGGGTATCCAGAGCACCGGGTGGGGTCGGGTCGGGTCGGCGAGGGCACTGTCACGTTGATTGGAAAATGTAGTGGTGCAGTTGGTTTTGGAGCTGTGGCGATGGAACATCTTGGGATGGTTCACATTTCAGGCGGCAGCGTCGAGAGCGGTGACCTGATGCCAGACCGCGAAGCGGTCGGCCATCTCGGTTCGCCATTCGATCGCGCTGAGCAGATGCCGTCGCGGCCGGAAGTGTGCGGAGATTCCGCTGAAAGCCGACAGGAACCGTTGCGCATGCCGCAACGACTTGAAGCGTTTCATCGCCCGCTCGCGTTGTCGGGTGGGCTGATGAGAGTTCTCGACGCGGTTGTTCAGATACCGCGACCGCCGATGCTCTACTGACGGCATGAGCTCGCGGTGAGCGACCTGGTAGCTGCCCAGCTTGTCGGTCACCAGCACGCGCGGCACGTACCGCAGGCCCTTGAGCAGCTTGCGGAAGAATCGCTTGGCCGCCGACGCGTTTCGGCGTGACTGTAAGAGGACGTCGAGCACGTTGCCGTGCTGGTCGACCGCACGCCACAGGTACCGCAGCCTGCCGTTGATCTTCACGAACACCTCGTCGAGGTGCCACCTATCGCCGGGGCACGGGCGCCCGGCGCAGCCCGTTGGCGTAGGCCTGCCCGAACTTGGCGCACCACCGCCGGATCGTCTCATGACTCACCGCGACACCGCGTGCCCGCATCAGCTCCTCAACCTCACGAAAACTCAGCGGGAACCTAAAGTACAGCCACACACAGTGGTTGATGACCCCGACCGGGTAGCGGTGGCCCTTGTACGACGGCGCTGCGGTACTCACCCGCCGATCCTCCCAAGTCGCCCACGCTGACCAACGTGACAGTGCCATACGGGGCATGTGACCTCCTCAAGATCACTCTGCCCTCAACTCTCACAACCCTGGACCTAAACCACAGGTACAGATCAGCCGGACCACAAACCGGGGCCCAGTCACTTGCCCCGGAAGGAGAATAGTTACGCCAGGGGCAGTTTAGCGATGAGAGGCCCAGTGGGTGTGGTGGTTCCGGAGGTGGGCTCGACGGTGAAACCCAAAGCCTTCGACCGTCCCAGATCAGATAGCACCGCGGTCGTCGAAGGTGAGAAGGCAGAGGCGTCCATAGTTCCGGCCAGTGTCGAGCTTGGGTCGCTGATCAGCCACATTTGATACACCGTGCCGGGCGATGGTGGGGGCACGTTGTTCATCACCGACATACCGGAGTTCTGTAGCCGCGCGAACACAAAGGTCACAGCTCCACTGGCTGAAATATCCACAGAGATCGGCCGTGCATCGGGTGCGGCAAAAACCTGCTCCGCAGTCGCCGGCTGCGACGAATTCAAGAAGGTCGTGCAGGTCGCCAGCGTCGTTGCTGCCCGTGGACACCCTCACCGTTCTCCCAGGCATTTACGAAGACCGCGCAGCCCATCACGCATCCGGGATTTCACCGTCGCGAGGTTCGCCGACAACTGCTCCGACACCTGCGCGTAGGTCAGGCCCTCGTAGTAGGCCAGTTTGATGCACTCCCGCTGCAAATCGGTCAGGCTGTCGAGGCAGGCGGCCACCCGCCGATGCTCGTCGCCGACGATCACCGCGTCACTGACGTAGTCGGTATCCGTATCCGCGGTCGCGGAACCGTAGCGGGATTCGCGTTGGGTGGCTGCCTGCTCGGAGCGAACACGATCGACCGCACGGCGATGAGCGAGGGTGAGTAACCAGGACAGCGCAGAACCTGAGGCCGGGTTGTAGCTGTCCGCTATACGCCAAACCTGAAGGTAGACATCCTGGGTGGTTTCCTCGCTGTAGCCGCGATCCCGCAGCACCCGCGTGACCAGGCCGTAGACCCGGCTCCGAGTAGCGTCGTAGAACGCGGCGAACGCATCGGCGTCCTGCTGTGCGACCCGACGCAGCAAGGCGTCGATATCGACGTTCTCCGTCATAGGGGCGGCTCGGTGGGTGAGGCTTGCATTGCGCGCTAGCCTATCCGGCCTGCTCTGCGCTACTTTCGTGCCCGCTGCCGAATGCGCGCTGCGAGCGACTCAGTGAGTCGCTCGCAGCGAACCGGGCGTAGGAAGCTGCAGTGCAGGCGACTGAAAATCAGCAGCCATCGTGCGGGGGTCAGTGCCAGCGCAGGAGTACAAGCTCAGAGCAGAAGCCCGGTCCCA
>CAXMSM010000234.1:0-3255 GCA_964195655.1 uncultured Gammaproteobacteria bacterium
CTCGATGACGTCTTCGAACGCCGAGCCCGGCAGTGTTGAGCGTGCCGGTGGCCTGAGCTTTGCTGACCTGCAGATTCACCCCTCGGTGCTGCAGGCCGTTGTCGATGTCGGATACGAGACTCCCTCACCCATCCAGGAGGCGACCATCCCGGCGATGCTGGCCGGGTCCGACGTCGTTGGACTCGCCCAGACCGGAACCGGGAAGACAGCGGCTTTCGCGATCCCGATCCTGTCCAAGATCGATACCTCCAGCCGGATCACCCAGGCGCTGGTCTTGGCGCCGACGCGCGAATTGGCATTGCAGGTCGCCGAGGCGTTCAGTCGCTACGGTGCGCATCTGCGCGTCAACGTGCTGCCGATCTACGGCGGCTCCCCGTACGGCCCCCAGTTGGCCGGGCTCAAGCGAGGCGCCCAGGTGGTGGTCGGTACGCCGGGCCGGGTCATCGATCACCTTGAGAAAGGCAGCCTCGACCTTTCGCACCTCGACTATCTGGTTCTTGACGAGGCCGACGAGATGCTTCAAATGGGGTTCGCCGAGGACGTTGAGCGCATTCTCGAAGGCACCCCGGAGTACAAACAGGTCGCGCTGTTCTCGGCGACCATGCCGCCGGCGATCCGCAAGATCACCTCCAAATACCTGCACGACCCGGTACAGGTAAAGGTCGAATCCAAGACCGCGACTGCCGACAATATCTCGCAGCGCTACATACAGGTGTCGGGACCGCGGAAGATGGATGCGCTCACCCGACTGCTCGAGGTAGAGCCGTTTGAAGCGATGATCGTGTTCGTCCGCACCAAACAGGCCACCGAGGAGGTCGCCGAGAAGCTGCGCGCCCGAGGCTTTTCCGCGTCGGCAATCAATGGCGACATCCCTCAGGCCGTGCGCGAACGCACCATCGCTGCGCTCAAGGATGGCAAGCTCGACATCCTCATCGCCACGGACGTGGCCGCGCGCGGGCTCGACGTTGAGCGCATCTCACACGTGCTGAACTACGACATTCCCCACGACCCGGAGTCCTACGTGCATCGCATTGGACGTACCGGGCGCGCCGGCCGGTCGGGGACCGCGCTGCTGTTCGTCACGCCACGGGAGCGGCATCTGCTCAACTCGATCGAGCGGGTGACCCGGCAGAAGCTCATCGAGCGGCAGTTGCCGACGGTTGACGACGTCAATGCCCAACGCGTCGAGAAGTTCCGTGACTCCATCACCGAGGCTTTGGCATCTCCGAAAATCGAGTTGTTTCGCAAGCTGATCCAGGTTTACGAGCGCGACCACGACGTGCCGATGGCCGACATCGCCGCGGCTCTGGCGTTGCAGAGCCGGGACGGTGGGGAGTTCCTGATGACGGAGCCGCCCCCGGAGAAGCGTCGTGAGCGGCCCGACCGCCCGGGCCGTGACGACAAGTCACCGCGCAAGCGTCGCGATGTCCGCAGCGATCTCGCGACGTACCGCATCGCGGTCGGCAAGCGACACAAGGTCGCTCCCGGCGCCATCGTGGGTGCCATCGCCAACGAGGGCGGGTTGCATCGCAGCGATTTCGGCCACATTACGATCAAGGTGGATTACTCACTTGTGGAATTGCCGGCAAAACTATCCAAGCAGACGCTGAAAGCGCTGGAAAACACCAGAATTCAGGGACAGCTGATCCACCTCGAGCCCGATCGCGGGCCTAAGGCGCGCCGAAAGTCCTACTGAGGCACCCTGCACTGATGACCGCGTCCAAAGAACTCGATGCGCAGGGCGGCCTCGAGTCGATCACTGCGGCCGGGCGGGTCGACTCGCTCACCGGGATTCGCGCTGTCGCAGCATTGCTCGTAGTGCTGACCCACGCCGCCTACACCACGGGCAAGTATCCGCAGGGCTACCTCGGGTTGATCTACTCGCGGATGGAAATTGGCGTGCCGATCTTCTTCGTGCTGTCAGGCTTTCTGTTGTTTGCGCCCTGGGTGAAAGCCGTCGCCTCAGCGGGGCCACCGCCGTCGGTGCGTCGTTACGCGTGGCACCGGGTGCGCCGCATCATGCCTGCATACGCCGTCACCGTTGTTGCGGCCTACCTTCTGTACCACTTCCGTATGGCCGGCCCTAACCCCGGACACACCTGGGAGGGGCTGTTCCGCAACCTCACGCTGAGTCAGATCTACACCGACGACTATTTGTATTCCTTTTTACACCAAGGGCTTACGCAGACATGGAGCCTCGCAGTCGAGGCCGCGTTCTATGTGGTGTTGCCGCTACTGGCGTACCTGTTGCTGGTCTCGCTTTGCCGACGGCGATGGCGGCCCCGGGTGCTTCTCGCTGGGCTGGCCGCTCTGGCGATGGTGTCGCCGGCCTGGCTGATCCTGGTGCACACCACCGACTTCCTGCCCGACGGTAGCCGGTTGTGGTTGCCGGGTTATCTGGCATGGTTCGTCGGCGGGATGGTGCTGGCGGCGCTGCAGCCGTTGGGGGTGCGCGCCTACGCGCTGGCCTGCGTCCCGTTGGCGATCGTGAGCTACTTCATCGTGGCGACGCCGATCGCGGGAGCACCTACGACATTACCCGCCGAGTTACGCGAGGCGCTGTTCAAAACCGCGTTCTACGCCGTCATCGCCACGTTGATTGTTGCGCCGTTGGCGCTGGGGGGGCGACAGGGAGCGGCGGGCGGGAAGCGGGACGGTCTGTACGTACGGGCGGTGGGCAGTCGCCCGATGGTCTTCCTGGGTGAGATTTCCTACGAAATCTTCCTGATTCACCTGATCACGATGGAGTTGGTGATGGTGGAGATCCTGCGCTATCCCATCTACACCGGCTCAGTCTGGATGCTGTTCATGGGGACGCTGGTGGTCACTATCCCACTGGCCTGGGTGTTGCACCGATTCACGCGGGTCAGACCGCGATCGGACCATCGGCGTACGGTCTCCAATTAGGCGGTGCGGACCTAAGTTATTGCCTCCCTGCCCGCGAGGCTAGGTCGTCTGACCGGCCTGCTGGATGGGCAGTGCGGTCGGGACGACGAACTCTTCGAGCATGCTGCGTTCATCGGCTTCATCGTGGCCTGGGAACACCAGCAGTGAGGTCAACACCCGGACCAGCCAGCGCGCCCGATGCTCGACCCGATCTGGCTCGTCGGTGCCGAGAGAGATCACGAACGCTTCGGTGAGCGCCCTGATCACCTGGGACTGTTCGGCAATCTCGCCACCGATTGGCCGTTGCGTGGTCGCAAACCACGAGGCCAGGGCCGGGCTTTCACGGACGTTGCGCAAGGAGGCGAGCAT
>CAXMSM010000235.1:0-6963 GCA_964195655.1 uncultured Gammaproteobacteria bacterium
TCTTCGCGGGCCGATTCATCGGCACGACATCGCAAGCGCCCCGGGTCGACGAGGGTCGCCTGGATTCCCTCTACGAGCTCGAGATCGCGTTCGCCGAGATCGCGCGGCTCGCTCCCTTTTCCAGTGATCAAACGGCGCCCGTTTCCAGTGATCAAACGGCGCCCGCAAAACCAGAACCACCCTGACGACGGCTCGGTTGCCTGATGCCGAGGAAACGATCACGGAGTCGACCCTGATCGCCTGCGAATCCTTGGTGATCTACCGCAGGCGCAATCCGGGCGTAGTTAGCTTGGCCGGCGTGGCGGAGCTGGTGTTGTTCGACGCGGAGAACCCGCGTTCGCTGCTGTACCAGCTGGAGCGATTGCGGACCAACCTCAATTCCTTGCCCGGGGCATCGGGGTCGTCGCGGCCCGAACGCATGGTCGACGAGATCGCCATTCGACTGCGCCGCATCGAACCCGGCGAGCTGGAGGTGGTCACTGCCACGGGCGCGCGAGACGAATTCGATGGGCTGCTCGCAGGCGTCCACCACGACCTTCGCGAGCTCTCGGGCGTCATCACTGCGACCCACCTCTCTTTGCCGGGTGGCATGCAGCCACTGTGGGGACGTGACGCACGGCTGGTGGTTCCGTGACGGCCATTCCCGACGGGCCCATGGCATCGGGTGCCAGCCGGTGTTATGAGGTCACCCATCGCACGGTGTACCGCTACTCCGACGTGGTCACCAGCTCCTACGGCCGGGGCTTTCTCACTCCCCGGGACTCGGCGCGCCAGCGCTGCCTGTTCCATGAGCTGGTGATCGAACCGGAAGCGTCGGACAGTTCCACCAGTCGAGACGCTTACGGCAATACGAGCTCCTATTTCCACGTCACCGAACGTCACCAAACACTTGCCATCACCAGCCGGTCGGTCGTCGAGGTCGACCCGCCGCCCCCGGACCTTTACCAGGGACCGTCAGCGCGGGCGCCCTGGGAGATCGCGCGGCCCGTAGGTCCTGACGGCGCGCTGGCCACCGAGTTCACCCTGGATCTGGAGCCTCCAGAGATCACCGAGGAAGTGCATGCCTACGCCGCCCCGAGTTTCATTCCGGGCCGGCCGCTGATCGAGGTAGTGCGTGAGTTGACCTCGCGGATCTATGCCGACTTCACCTACCGGTCGGGGTCGACGACGGTATCGACTCAGGTGAGCGAGGTATTGGCTGCCCGTGAGGGGGTATGTCAGGACTTCGCGCGGCTCGCGATCGCCTGCCTGCGCGCCAACGGTCTGGCTGCCACCTATGTCTCCGGTTATCTGGCGACCGACCCGCCTCCGGGGAAGGAGCGCATGGTCGGCGTCGACGCCACGCATGCCTGGGCGGCTGTGTGGACGCCGCAGCAACTATGGCTGGGGCTGGACCCAACGAACGACCAGATGGTCGACGAACGTTATGTCACAGTCGGTTACGGTCGCGATTATGCCGACGTACCACCGCTTCGCGGCATCATTTACACGGAGTCGGATAGCAGCGTCATCGACGTCTCCGTTGACGTGGCCCCGCATGGAGGGGGGGTGCTGCGTGCGTGATTTCAACTGTCCCAACTGTGGACAGCGGTTGTCGTTCGAGAATTCGGTTTGCCTGAGCTGTAAGAGCGCGCTGGGGTTTTCGCTCGATGACATGGCTCTGTTGGTGATCGCGCCGCCTGCGCAAAGTGAACACGGGGGCGCCGTCGACGACAGCCACTATCGACTGTGCGCGAACCTGCATCTGGCAGAATGCAATTGGCTGGTCGAGAAGAGTCCGATCGCCAGGCTGTGTATGTCATGTGCGCTGACTCGCATCCGACCCAGCAATACCGATACCGCCGCGCTGGGTAGGTTCGCGACCGCCGAGAAAGCCAAGCGGCGACTGATCGCCGAGCTGCACGAGATGAAGCTGCCGATCGTCGGACGCGACGAGGATCCGAAGTTCGGTCTGGCCTTCGACCTGCGGTCCAGTCAGATCGAGAAGGTGTTTACCGGCCACCACAATGGCGTGATAACAGTGGATCTCGCCGAAGGCGATGACATGCACCGCGAACAGCTGCGCATCTCGATGGATGAGCCGTACCGCACGCTGCTCGGCCATTTCCGCCACGAGATCGGGCACTACTACTTTTATCGGCTGGTCGGGCCCTCAACCAACCATTGGCTACGCTTCAACGAGTTGTTCGGCGATCCCGACGCCGATTACCAGGCGGCGCTGGATCGTCACTACAGCCAGAACGCTCCGGAAGGCTGGCGGCGTGACTATGTGTCGTCTTACGCCACAATGCATCCGGCCGAGGACTGGGCCGAGACGTTCGCCCACTACCTGCACATCCGTGACACCTTGGACACGGCAGCCGCATTCGGGATGGCCCCCGCGGGGGCTGCGCTCGACCGTAAAATGCTGGGTCCCAGTGGATTCGACAAGATGATCGAATGGTGGCTGCCACTGGCGTGGGCACTCAACATGGTGAACCGGTCAATGGGCAAGGACGACTTATATCCGTTCGTGCTGCCTCCGGCGGTGCTGGAGAAGATACGACTCGTTCACACCGTCATCGAGGAGCGCATCGACTGACCGCCCCGGTGCCGCACCCGAGCAATCAAGCAACACGCGGTCGACGCTAAACCAACATCGCCGCGATTTTCCCTACGATCATCGGCGTGGCTGATCGCTATGGAACCGACATTCTGGCCGACGACCCGCACCGCTCCCGCCGATCCCGGTCCACTCAACAACCGGTCGAGATCGGCTTGGTCGTCGAGGACGCGCAGACGGGGTTCGTCGGTGCCGTCGTACGCGTCGAGTACGGACGAATGGAACTGGAGGACCGGGACGGCCGTACCAAACCGTTCCCTGTGGGGCCTGGATATCTGATCGACGGCAAGCCGGTCATCCTCACCGCGCCCAAGAGGGTGGCCGCGGTGGAGCGGGCGCGTACGGCGTCCGGCTCAGTAGCGGTCACGGGTGCGCGTGCGAAGGTCGCGCTGGCCAGCCGGATCTACGTGGAGGGCCGCCACGACGCCGAGCTGGTAGAGCAGGTGTGGGGTGAGGACCTGCGGATCGAGGGTGTTGTGGTCGAGTACCTGGGAGGTATCGATGACTTGGCAGCGATCGTGTCGGACTTCCGGCCCGGCCCTGGGCGTCGGTTGGGGGTGCTGGTCGACCATCTGGTGACAGGGTCCAAAGAGGCCCGCATCGCCCGGACAGTTCGCCGCGGCCCCGGTGGTGACCACACGCTGGTTGTCGGGCATCCCTTCATCGACATCTGGCAGGCAGTCAAACCCGCTCGCATCGGGGTCGCGGCGTGGCCGATCATCCCGAAGGGACAGGACTGGAAACACGGCGTATGTGGGGCTTTGGGCTGGGAGCATCGCCACCAGGCCGACATCGCCGCCGCTTGGCAGAAGATCCGGGGGCGGGTTCGGGACTGGAACGACCTTGAGCCCGCGTTGATCGGCCGCGTCGAGGAGTTGATCGACTTCGTCACGCAACCCGCGTCGTGAGGCCGTGGTATGTCGTGAGGCCGTGGTAAGCAGGGAGCGTGTCCGACAGCCTGTTCGACGTGCCCGGCTCGGAAGCCGGCCGCGGCCCCGGTGACGCGCTCGGCGGTGGGCCATCCTCGCCGCTGGCGGTGCGAATGCGCCCGTCGTCCCTCGACGAAGTCGTCGGCCAGGAGCATCTGCTCAAGCTCAATTCGCCGCTGCGCCGGTTGGTGGAAGGGTCCGGGGCCGCCTCGGTCATCCTGTATGGCCCCCCTGGAACCGGTAAGACCACGTTGGCCTCGCTGATCTCGCAAGCCACCGGACGCCGCTTTGAGGCGTTGTCGGCCCTCTCTGCCGGCGTCAAAGAAGTGCGCGCCGTGATAGAAACGGCACGCGCGGCGGCCGTCCGGGGCGGGCAGACGGTGTTGTTCATCGACGAGGTGCATCGGTTCTCCAAGACACAGCAGGATGCACTGCTGGCTGCGGTGGAGAACAGGGTGGTGCTGCTGGTGGCCGCCACCACCGAGAACCCGTCCTTCTCCGTGGTGGCTCCATTGCTGAGTCGCTCGCTGATCCTGCAGCTGCAGCCGCTGACACCAGCGGCGATCCGCAGCGTTGTCCAGCGGGCCATCGACGACGCCCGCGGGTTGGACGGCCGGGTTCAGGTCAGCGACGAGGCGATCGACCTGGTGGTGCGGCTGTCCGCGGGCGATGCGCGTCGGGCACTGACCGCACTGGAAGTGGCGGCTGAGACGGGTGACGACGTGACAGTTGACGTCGTTGAGCAGTCGCTCGACAAGGCGGCCGTGCGCTATGACCGCGACGGCGATCAGCACTATGACGTCGTCAGTGCATTCATCAAGTCCATCCGGGGTTCCGACGTTGATGCCGCGCTGCACTATCTGGCCCGAATGTTGTTGGCTGGGGAGGACCCGCGATTCGTGGCGCGGCGGCTGATGATCCTGGCCAGCGAGGATATCGGGATGGCCGATCCGTCCGCGTTGCAGACCGCAGTCGCAGCGGCGCAGACCGTGCAATTGATCGGGATGCCGGAGGCGCAGCTGAGCTTGGCGCACGCCACCGTGCACCTGGCGACGGCGCCCAAGTCCAATGCCGTCACCGCGGCCCTGGGTGCTGCGATGGCCGACATCAAGGCCGGCAAAGCGGGGTTGGTGCCTGCCCATCTGCGCGATGGACACTATTCGGGTGCGTCGAAGCTCGGCAACGCCATCGGCTACCGATATTCGCATGACGACCCCGACGGGGTTGTGGCGCAGCAGTATCCGCCCGATGAGTTGGCTGGCGTGGACTACTACCGGCCAACCGCGCGAGGTATTGAGCGGGAGATCTCGACCAGGCTGGAGAAGCTGCGCGCAATCATTCGGCGAGGCCGGTGAACGCAGGCCGTCTCCCGCCGTTGGGTCCGGTTGAGCTTCGTGCAGGCGTAGCAGAGCGGACCGGTACTGTGGGCGTCGAGTATTCGCAGGTGACGGCCGATCGAGTGGCTGGCGCCAATGACTAGAACCGAGGACAGTAGGACGTGCAGACACACGAGATCAGGAAGCGGTTCCTTGATCATTTCGTGACGGCGGGCCATGCCGAGGTGCCCAGCGCCTCGGTGATCCTCAACGATCCGAACCTGCTGTTCGTCAACGCCGGGATGGTGCAATTCGTCCCATTCTTCCTCGGACAGCGCACACCGCCGTGGAAGCGTGCTACCAGTATCCAGAAGTGCATTCGTACCCCCGACATCGACGAGGTGGGCATCACCACCCGGCACAACACGTTCTTCCAGATGGCCGGTAATTTTTCGTTCGGCGACTATTTCAAGGCCGAAGCTATCGAGTTGGCCTGGACGCTGCTGACTAATCCAGTGGACCAAGGCGGCTACGGCTTTGATCCAAAAAAACTGTGGGCCACAGTATATTTGGATGACGACGAGGCGATACAACTGTGGCAAAGCATCGCCGGATTGCCGCCGGACCGCATCCAGCGACGCGGGATGGCCGACAACTACTGGTCCATGGGAATTCCCGGACCCTGCGGTCCGTCTTCGGAGATCTACTATGACCGCGGCCCCGCGTACGGCGTAGAGGGGGGACCCGAGGCCAACGAGGACCGCTACATCGAGATCTGGAATCTCGTGTTCATGCAGAACGAGCGCGGCAAGGGCACGTCCAAGGAGAACTTCGAAATCCTGGGTCCACTGCCGCGTAAAAATATAGACACCGGTATGGGCATCGAGCGGGTCGCTTGCCTGCTGCAGGCAGTCGACAACGTCTACGAGACCGACTTGATGCGCCCGGCCATCGACCTGGTTGCCCGAGTGGCTCCGCGGGGGTACGGGCAGGGCCGGCACGAAGACGACGTGCGCTACCGGATCATCGCCGACCACAGTCGCACCGCCGCGATCATCATCGCCGACGGCATCAGCCCCGGTAATGAGGGCCGCGGCTATGTGCTGCGCCGACTGTTGCGCCGCATCATCCGCGCGGCGAAATTATTGGGTGTCGAGCAGCCGATCATGGCAGACCTGCTGGACACCGTGCGCGACGCAGTGGGGCCGTCGTATCCGGAGCTTCTCAGCGACTTCGACCGCATTCAGCGCATTGCGGTGGCGGAGGAGACCGCGTTCAACCGCACGTTGGCGTCGGGGTCGCGGCTGTTCGACGACGCGGCGCGCGCGACAAAGGCTTCCGGCACCGACGTGCTGTCCGGCGCTGACGCCTTCACACTGCACGACACGTACGGCTTCCCGATCGAACTGACTCTCGAGATGGCGGCTGAGGCAGATCTTCGGGTCGATGAGGAAGGTTTCCGCGGCCTGATGTCGGAGCAGCGCCGGCGAGCCAAGGCAGACGCGGCCGCGCGTAAGCAGGCACACGCCGATCTGTCGGCCTATCGCGACCTCGTCGATGCCGGTCCGACGCAATTTACTGGTTTCGATGAATTATCAACCGAGGCAAAAATTCTCGGCATCTTCGTTGATGGCAAGCGCGTACCAGTGGTAGCTCACGAACCAGCCGCCTCGGAGTCGCGTATCGAGCTCATCCTTGACCGCACGCCGTTCTACGCTGAATCCGGAGGGCAGATCGCCGACGAGGGCAGCGTCAGCGGGACGGGGGCTTCGGAGACGGCGCGCGCGGCGGTGGCTGACGTGCAAAAAATAGCCAAAACACTGTGGGCACATCGTGTCACCGTGGAGTCGGGCGAGTTTGTCGAGGGCGACACCGTCATAGCGGCGGTCGATCCCCGCTGGCGACGCGGCGCCACCCAGGGGCATTCCGGAACGCACATGGTGCACGCTGCGTTACGACAGGTGCTGGGCCCCAACGCGGTTCAGGCAGGTTCACTGAATCGTCCCGGCTACCTGCGATTCGACTTCAACTGGCAGGGCGCGCTCAGCGAGGACCAACGCTCACAGATTGAAGAAGTCACCAACGAAGCGGTCGAGGCTGATTTCGAGGTACACAG
>CAXMSM010000236.1:0-4257 GCA_964195655.1 uncultured Gammaproteobacteria bacterium
GACGCGCGGCGCAGACTGTCGCAGTACTTGGTGGCGGCGCTCAAGCATCTCGAGGAGCACGAGCTGGCGCATCTGCCCGCGCGAAACATCGTGCCAGAAGGCGGCGCAGCGCTCGGCCTGTGCAGCGGCTCCGATGCGCGAGTGCTGCTCTACGACACCATTGTCGAGGTGATCATCCCCGGCCTGCAGTACAAGGCCCTGACTACCGGGGGACGCATGGTGCCACGGAATGTGTTGCGCGCCTTGACAAGAGTTGTGGGCAAGGGCCGTGGCCGTACTTGATGACCAGCGCCGGCAATAACGACCCTGCCGATCCTGGTGGCGACGATCCTGGTGGCTCTGCCCCCGATGTCCCGGGCCCAACTGAATGGGGTGAAGGTCATGGAGTTGGTCCGTGGGCAGGTCCGCCCCCCGGTGACGCCAGATACGACCCGGAGCTGTTAGGCGCCGGCGACACCCGCAATGTCGTAGACGAATACCGCTATTGGACCCGGGAAGCCATCGTTGCCGACATCGACGGGCGCAGGCACCGGCTACAGGTAGCCATCGAAAACTTCGGGAATGACGCGAACATCGGCGCGGTCGTGCGTACCGCGAATGCCTTCGCGGTCGACACGGTGCACATCGTCGGCCGCAGGCGCTGGAACCGGCGCGGGGCCATGGTCACCGACCGGTATCAGCGGCTGCGCCATCACGAGACGACCGCCGACTTGCTGAAGTTCGCGGCAGAGGCCGGATTGGATGTCGTGGCGGTCGACAACACCCCCGGGTCTTCGCGCATCGAAGAGGTCACCTTGCCGCGCGACTGCCTGTTGGTCTTCGGCCAGGAAGGGCCGGGTATCACCGCCGAGGCGACGGCCGGCGCACGCTCAACGGTGTCGATCGCCCAGTTCGGCTCCACACGCAGCATCAACGCAGGCGTCGCCGCGGGGATCGCGATGCACACGTGGATCCGCCAGCACGCCGACCTCGACCGCGCCTGGTGACTGGTGCTGCGGAGCCGGGCTGCCGGCGACATCGGACTGCGGAGCCGGGCTGCCGGCGACATCGGACCGCGGTCGCAGTAGCAACCAGACTGCGACCGCCGCCGTGAGCAGCAGCGCCGCGCCGACCCCGGAGGCGATGGCAAGGCCCTCAGTGAACGCGGCCTTGGCCGCGGTGAGCAACGCGGTTCCCTGGTTGGCCGGCAGCGCCGCAGCGGCGTGGATGGCTCTGGGTAGCGAGTCGCGTGCCTCGGCAGCTACCTCGGACGGGACGTCCGGCGCGATCACGACGGTGCGGTAGACGGCGGTGACGATGGAACCCAGCGTCGCGATGCCCAGCGCCATCCCGAGTTCGTAGGCGGTTTCGGAGACCGCGGCCGCCGAGCCTGCCCGCTCTTTGGGCACGCTGGTCAGGATGATGTCGCTGGCGACGGTGAAGGCGAGCCCCAGACCGACACCAACGACGAACAGCGCGATGCCGAGCGGCAGATACGGCGTGGCGGTCGTGAACAGGGTCAGCGACGCCGCCAGTGAGGCCATCGCGACACCGACCAGTGTCAAGCCTGTGGTGAGTACAAGGCGGTGCGAGACGTACCGTACGGCCACTCCGGCGAGCACGCCGAACACCGTGGCGGTCACCGCGGCAGGCAACTCTGCCAGGCCTGCCTTGAGTGGCCCGTAACCGTGTACGAGCTGGAAGTACTGCGACAGGAAGAACACCAGCCCCGATAGGCCCAGCACCGACAGCAGGTTCGCGGATACCACTCCGGAGAACACCGGGTTGCGGAACAGTCGGACGTCGATCAGGGGCGCGGGTAGGCGTAGCTGGCGCCGTACGAACAACGTCAGGGCGGTCACGCCGATGGCCCCCGCCACGACGGCGTCGATGCGCAGACCGTGCGCGAGGCCGATGAAGCCCTCCTTGACTCCGTACACCACACCGAACATCCCGAGCATGGACAGCGCCACGCTGGGCAGATCCCAAGGACCGGGTTCGGGGTTGCGGTGTTCGGGTAGCAGCAGGATGCCGCCGATGACAAGGACCAGCATGACCGGGATATTGATCAGGAAGACCGATCCCCACCAGAAGTGCTCGAGTAGCACGCCGCCGACCACTGGGCCCAGCGCGGCGCCCGCCGAGAAGGCCGACGCCCATACGCCGACGGCGATGCTGCGCTCCCTCGGGTCGGGGAACAGTCCGCGGATCAGTGCCAACGTGGCAGGTGTGAGTGTCGCGCCGGCCATGCCCAGCAGAGCACGGGTCAGGATCAGCATCTCCGGCGTCGAGGAGTACGCCGTGATGACTGAGATGATCGCGAAAGCTGTTGCACCGCAGAGAAGTAGCTTCTTGTGGCCGATGCGGTCCCCGAGGCTGCCCATGCTGATCAGCAGGGCGGCCAGCACGAACGAGTAGATGTCACCAATCCAGAGAATCTGGGTGCCGGTGGCGCCGAGGTCTGCGCTGATGAACGGGGTCGCCAGCGCAAGAACGGTGCCGTCGACACCGATGAGCAGCACGGCCATGGAGAGTATGCCGAGGCCCAACCAGCGGCGGCTCATGATCTGTGCACTCCGTTAAGTATCAGGTCGGTGATGAGTCGGTCGAAATCGCGGCCGGCCACGCGGCCTGCCCGGATGGCCCATTCGGTCCCGGCGACCAGGCTGTATAAGGCCTCGGTGAGCCACGCCGCGGTCAGGTCGGGCCGGAAGTCCCCGTCGCGTTGTCCGCGCTGGAACAACGACGTGATCTCGGTGTCGATCTCCAGCCATGCGTCCTGCGTGCTGTCGACATCGAGTTCCTGGCTCTGGCTGTACAGCAGCGCCAGGTAGGGCGAAACCGGCTGGCATGCCGAGACCAGGCGACGCAGGGCCTCGGTGGCTGAACCCTCATGCAGCCGGACGGATTCCAGCACCTTGTGCATCTCGATGATGGCGAGGTCTTCCAGTGCTTCCGTCAGGGCGAGTCGGCCGGAAAAGTGCCGGTGCAGCGTTGCTCGGCTGACCCCTACGGCGGCGGCGATCTCGTCCTGCGTGGCGTTCGGACGCCGACCGAGAAAGTCGGCCGCGGCGCGAAGCAATTGATCGCGAGTGTCCGACATGCAACGACTATAGCTCATATGAGACATAAACGTCTCACCATTGCATCGAGGCGCCTCAGGGCATCGCATCGCGCACGTCCGGGCCGATCCGTTGTTGGCGGTCTGGTTCGAACCAGAGAATATGGCCGTCCCGATTGCCGTCAGTCAGAGTTCCACGCTGCTCCAGACTCTTGTCGGTCGGACTGATCGGCCAGCTCAACGAGACACCGGTCGAGCACGACGAACTCGAGCGGCGCGCTGAGTGGATGTTGCGGTCGATCGTGATGTTGCTTGCCATGCCCGGTCCGGACGAGGAGACGGAACGCTCCATGATCGAGCAGTTCGTCGTCCCCGTCATCGCCACAACGCCGGTGAGGAGTCAGATATGAGGTTCGAGTGTCAGGACGTCGGCCTTCTTTTTGCGTGCGAGCAAGCAGTTCGGACTGGTGAGCCAGCAGGTTCGATAAACTGGCAAAATGCGGCATCCCCCCCGACGAGTTCGATCTGATGCCGCTCCCCAGCCTCGCTGGCAGGAGATCAGGCCGCCAACGCGTCGGATGCCCAGTCTTGGCCTGTGCGAGCTGTGGGAGTATCGCGATCTCGGCGTGACCTTGGTGCTGCGAGAACTGCAGATAGTTTTCCGCCAAACGTTGCTGGGCGTCGGCTGGGTGGTGATCAAGCCCCTCGGCGCAATGCTCATCTTCGCGCTGGTCTTCGGGCGCCTCGCGCAGCTACCCAGCGACGGCGTGCCGTACACCTCGTTTGTGCTGGTCGGTCTGACGGTCTGGACGTTCGTTGCGACCGCCGTGCCGTCGGCGGCGACGTCGCTGGTGCAGGACCGCGACTTGGTCACGCAGGTGTGGTTCCCGAGGATGCTGGCTCCGGTGGCGGCCGTGATCGCGGCCACTGTCGAGCTAGCGATCACGTTAGTCCTGCTGGTCCCGGTATTCGTGATCGATGGCGTGGTTCCGCCGCTGCAGGTGCTCACCCTGCCGTTGTGGATCCTCGGGGCGATCCTACTGGCGACGGGCGCGGGGCTGTGGCTCTCGGCGGCGAACGTGCTCTACCGCGATGTAGGCTACATACTCACGTTTCTGTTCCAGGGGTGGCTTTTCATTAGTCCGGTTGCGTATAGCAGCTCGCTGGTGCCCGACGGCTGGAAATACGTGTACAACCTCAACCCGGCCGCCGGTCTG
>CAXMSM010000237.1:0-3978 GCA_964195655.1 uncultured Gammaproteobacteria bacterium
CGGAGATCACGCCGTTGACTTCACTTCTGCTCGCCGAGGGGCTGGCGACCTGCGGGCTGCCTGACGATGTCTTCGCTGTCGCAACCGGGCGCGGCGTCACCGGTGTGGCGCTCGTCGACGAGGTCGACATGATCATGTTCACCGGGTCTACCGCCACCGGCCGCAAGGTCGCGGTCCGCGCAGCTGAGCGCCTGATACCGGCATCGCTTGAGCTTGGCGGCAAGGATCCGATGATCGTGCTTGCCGACGCCGACATCGAACGCGCGGCCAACCATGCCGCCTACTACTCGATGTTCAACTGCGGCCAGACCTGCATCTCGATCGAGCGCTGCTATGTCGAGGCGCCGGTCTACGATGAGTTCGTTGCGCTGGTCACCGAGAAGGTCCGAGCGATTCGCCAGGGTGTGCCGGCCGGTCCGGGCAGTATTGATGTCGGATCGCTAACCTTTCCTCCGCAAGTCGAGATCGTCGAGCGCCACGTCGCCGACGCACGTGAACGCGGGGCGAAGGTGCTCACCGGGG
The DNA here is from genome assembly GCA_964195655.1 of uncultured Gammaproteobacteria bacterium. Classification (GTDB taxonomy): domain Bacteria; phylum Actinomycetota; class Actinomycetes; order Mycobacteriales; family Mycobacteriaceae; genus Mycobacterium. The sequence goes on from CAXMSM010000237.1 coordinate 523, forward strand.
GCCACCGGGGGCGAACCGAAGGCTATTGGTTCGAGCCGACGGTCCTTGTCGATGTCGACCACGATATGGACTGCATGCGCGAAGAGACCTTCGGTCCGACGCTTCCGATCATGAAGGTCACCGATGCCGACGAGGCGATCCGGCTGGCCAATGACTCCGAGTATGGGCTGTGTGCGGCGGTGTTCTCCCGCGATCTGGAACGTGCGGAGGCTGTGGCACGGCGGGTGAATGCGGGTGCGGTCACCATCAACGACGCGCTGGTGAACTACACCGCGATGGAGCTGCCGATGGGCGGGGCCAAGCCCGCTTCCGGGTTGGGCTACCGTCACGGCGCCGGGGGAATCCGCAAATACTGCCGCCAACAGGCCCTGCTCATCTCGCGCTTGCACCCGCACCGCGATATCCACATGTACCCCTACTCGGCCCGGCGCACCCGGCTCATAAGCCGACTGCTGCGCCTCGTGTACCGAGGACGGCGCTGACCTCAGGCCTTGCTACCAGCGGGCATGACCTGTGGTCCCGTGGTGGTCCCACCAAGAAGGTCGCGATGAATTGGTCCACCGGTATGGAGTGCGGCTAATCTCTGTTCACGTAGGGCGCGCTAGGCTCGCCCATTACCAAGCCGCCGACGAGCGCAGCACGACTGTGGCCGAACCGTTGAGTCCAGCGGCGGCCTCGACGTTGGCGACCTCCTGGCCCGACTTTTTGAGAGGTTCAGATGCATGTCGCTCTTTTCACAGATCTTCATCCTGCGACCCTCGGGGGCGCCCAGATATCTGTGACCAGCCAGCGTCGCGGTCTTGAGCAGCTCGGGCATAAGGTCACGGTGTTCACCCCACCCCTGGCGAAGACTCATGATCCTGATCCGTGCGTAGTCGAGCTGAAACCGGTGCCCGTTATCGCGCAGCTTGCGCGAACATTGGGCAGATATGACGACTTCGTCCTCGTATGGCCGTCCCGGGCGAATGGCGCGATCATCGATGAGGCGTTTCGCACGCGGGGGCCCTTTGACATCGTGCATGCCCAAGGCGACCTAGGCGTGGCAGTGGCAGGTGTGGAAGCCGCGCGGCGGCAGGGTATTCCAGTTGTTCAGACCAAACACAGCCGTTACGACGCGTACTTTGAGCAATCTACTCCAGTTCCGCTTCTGCTCGCAGCGATCGTCAGCCGCATGCAAAAGCCGGATTGTGCAGGTGAATTCACCTATACGCCGGCGGAAGAAGGGACGGCCGCACGCATGGCTTGGCGATTCATGGTCGCACATGCACAAGCAGCGGACCACGTGATCATCCCGACCAGACACTTCGCGCATTTACTGGTCGAACGAGGCGTTACCCGCCCAATTTCAGTGATTTCCAACGGTATTGAGGATGACGTCATCGAGCGTGTGATGGCCGCTGAGTTCGTGACCTGGCCCGACTCTGAGCCGCTTCGTCTTATCTGGTGTGGTCGCCTTTCATCAGAAAAGCGTGTCCTCGAAGCCGTCGAGGCCGTTTCACTGGTGGATGACTGCACGCTCGACATCTACGGTGAAGGCCAGTTGGCGGCGTCGCTGAGAAAGACCATCGAGTCTGCCGGCCTCTCCCGGCGGATTCGGCTGCATGGTCCGGTAGATCACGAAAAATGCCTCGCCGCCATGAAGTCAAGTGGCGCACTGCTGTTCACATCATACGGTTTCGACACTCAGGGACTCGTGCTGCTGGAAGCAGCCGCGATGTCATTGCCCACGATTTATTGCGACCCCGATCTGAGTGAGACAGTTCCAGAAGCTGGCGGAATCCTCGCCGCCGACCCTTCCCCCGCCGCGCTCGCTGCGGCCATTCGAGTGGTGACCGGCAATCGGGCCAAGCTGAGGGAGATGAGCGACATCGTTTCGGCTCACCCCGACATTCCGCTGCAATCCCTTCAGACCGAGAAGATCCTTGCCATCTACCGCAGCTTGGTTAGCGATCTGCCGGCATGACCAGATCACTGTTAAAAACCAGGAACCGGCTGCTTGCGCACGTGCCCGGACACACGGACACTGTCAGCAGGCCGACAGTCCCAGCCTGGGCTTGGCGGTATGGCGATGAACTGCGGAAAAGAGTGAGGAAGAAGACGGTGGGCCCTGCGGCAGAAGATGACGCACTCGAGTACAACTACACACACTTCAGCCTCGGCGGCCACACCATGGACCGGCTGGGCGGAGTGTGCATCGGGGAACCCGCCCCCGATTTCGCCGCGACCCGTGTCGACGGCACCCGGGTCGCCCTATCGGACTATCGGGGCAAGTCCGTTGTGCTGGAGACGGGAAGCGTCACCTGTCCGATGTATGCCGGCCGGATCGAGACGATGAACGCGCTGGCCTACCGTTTCCCCGAGGTCGAGTTCCTGGTCCTCTACGTGCGGGAAGCACATCCCGGTGAGCGAATCGGCCCGCATCGCCGCCACGCCGATAAGGTTGCCAACGCCCGGCTGGCAGTGCAGGAAGACGGGGAAGCGCGGACGATCGTCGTGGACGATCAACTCGGAACGGCCCATCACCGCTACGGCGCCATGCCCAATACCGTGCATGTGATCGACGCTCAGGGAGTCGTCGTCTTTCGCGCGATGTGGAATGACCCTGATGCGGTAGAGAATGTCCTGCGGCTGATGCAGGCCGGTCAGGATCCGGGGGCGGTACCCGTGCGCTTCCGCCCGGCTGGTGTGCCGACATTGCTGCGGGTGCTTAACCGAGCGGGTCGACAGGCACTGTGGGATTTCGCCAAGGCGTTCGGTGGCCTGGCCTGGTCCCACCGGCCCGCCCTACGTCCACGATGACCACCGGCGACACGATGACCACCGGCGAGTGGGCGCCGACTCCGGCCGGGCAACCACGGGAGATGAACAGTGCAGATTGATTTCACACCGGACCGCGACCTCTATCCGTTCACGTCGCGATGGTTCGAAAGTTCACAGGGTCGGGTTCATTACATCGACGAAGGCAGCGGTCCGCCCATCCTGTTCTGCCATGGCAATCCGACATGGAGCTTCCTCTACCGTGACATCATCGCCGGGCTACGCGATCGGTTCCGCTGCATCGCACCCGATTACCTCGGCTTTGGATTGTCTGACCGTCCCCCCGGATACGGCTACACCGTCGAGGAGCACGCCAGCACCATCGGCGAACTGGTCGACTTCCTCGAGCTTGACGACTACCTGTCCATGGGGCAGGACTGGGGTGGCCCGGTCAGCATGGCGGTCGATACGGTTCGGGCGGATCGAGTGCGCGGAATCGTGCTGGGCAACACCTGGTTTTGGCCCGCGGACGACGTACGGATGAAGCTGTTCAGCACGGTGATGTCCAGCCGCCCCATGCAGCGAGCGATCCTGAACAGAAATTTCTTCGTCGAACGCCTGATACCCGCGGCAACCACGAGAACGCTGAGCCCGCTGGAGATGGAGCACTACCGGGCCGTGCAACCCTCACCGCAGGCG
>CAXMSM010000238.1:0-4627 GCA_964195655.1 uncultured Gammaproteobacteria bacterium
GAAGCAATCCAGGGTGTCACCGAGGAGACCACCACCGGCGTACTGCGGTTGTACCAGTTCGCCGCTGCCGGTGAGCTCTGCTTCCCGGCAATCAACGTCAACGATTCAGTGACCAAGAGCAAGTTCGACAACAAGTACGGCACTCGGCACTCGCTGATCGACGGCATCAACCGTGGCACCGACGTGCTGATCGGCGGCAAGGCGGCGCTGGTCTGCGGTTACGGCGATGTCGGCAAGGGCTGCGCCGAGGCACTCAAGGCGCAGGGAGCCCGCGTCGCGGTCACCGAGATCGACCCCATCAACGCGCTTCAGGCATTGATGGACGGCTTCGAGGTCAAGACCGTGGACGAGGCCATCGGCTGGGCGGACATCGTGATCACCGCCACCGGCAACCAGGGCATCATCACTCTTGAGCAAATGAAGGCGATGAAGCACCAGGCGATCCTCGGCAACATCGGCCACTTCGACGACGAGATCGAGATAGCCCGCCTCGAGCGGGACCCCGACATCCGCCGCATCAATATCAAGCCGCAGCTCGACGAGTTCGTCTTCGCTGACGGTCACTCGATCATCGTGCTGAGTGAGGGCCGACTGCTGAACCTGGGCAACGCGACCGGCCACCCATCCTTCGTGATGAGCAACAGCTTCTCCAACCAGGTGATCGCGCAGATCGAGCTGTGGACCAAGAACGACGAGTACGACAACGAGGTCTACCGACTGGCCAAGCACCTCGATGAGAAGGTCGCCAAGATCCACGTCGAGGCGCTTGGTGGCTCGCTGACCAGACTGACCAAGGACCAGGCCGAGTACATCGGCGTTGACGTGGACGGTCCGTACAAGCCGGAGCACTACCGCTACTGACGTGATGTGGGCGAATCGGGCGCGCAAACCGACCCTGGCGGTCGGTTTGCGCGCCCGATTTACCATGATCGGAGTGGTGCTGTTGCTGGCCGCCTGTCAGCAACAGCAGCAGGAGCCCGACGTCCCCGCGCCACCCCCGCCGGTGGTGCGTCACGACAGCGAGCCGCTTACCCAGATCTTCCCCGCGCTCGGCACCCCGGTGTCGGCGGCGTGGATCACCTGGGGCAACGCTGACGAAACGTCCAAGCTGCAACTGGAGTGGATCGACGCCGTCGTGCAGGTCACGCCCGCGACGATGGATGCACTTGTGACACAACATGAATCAGAGGCCACCCAGCTGCGGCCCGCGGTGCAGAAGGTGTTGGAGCCAGAGGTTCCGCCGGGCCCGTTCCGGACTGGTGTTGAACTCAGTATGTTGTTCGGCGCAGAACGTAGGAGCACGCGGGTGTTCCTGGACCAGAAACTCGACACCGTGGTACTCCAGTCGAGCCAGTTCTAGCGGATTCGGCGCGCCAAGCGACCGGCATGGTCGCCGAACGCGCCGGATCCGCGGGAATCTCGCACTAGGCTCGCCGAGTGCTCATCGTGATCGAGGGGGTCGACGGCGCCGGCAAACGGACGTTGACCAACGGTCGGCGCGCGGCATTCGAGGCCGGCGGCCACTCCGTCGCGAACCTGGCGTTTCCGCGCTACGGAGCCTCAGTGCCGGCCGACCTGGCGGCCGAGGCTCTGCACGGCAGCCACGGTGACCTTGCCGAATCCGTGTATGCGATGGCGGTACTTTTCGCGATGGACCGTGCCGGCGCGAAGGAGCAGATCGAGCACCTCGGGGCGGCCTACACCGTGGTCATCCTCGACCGCTACGTCGCCTCCAACGCCGCCTACAGCGCGGCCCGACTGCACCAGGCAGCCGACGGCGATGTGACGGCCTGGGTGAGCGATCTCGAGTACGGACGGCTGAGGCTGCCCGCCCCGGATTGGCAGGTGCTGCTCGACGTGCCGACAGAGTTGGCGGCGCAGCGCGCGGTCGACCGGGCCGCCGAGGAGGTCCACCGCGCCCGCGACGCCTACGAGCGTGACGACGGTCTGCAACGTCGCACCTCGGCGGTCTACGCCGAGTTGGCCGCAGCCAACTGGGGTGGCCGGTGGGTGGTGGCAGGTCCCGACGTCGACGCAAGTGAACTCGCAGGGAGATTGCAGTAACCCCGATACCGCTGCACAGCGGCGTGGTGGCACATACGCTGCACCTGGGACGTCGCTTCGGTGACAGATGTGGGAAACGCAGTACCAGGAGGGTCAATGATTCTTCAGACGCAGATTCTTCAGACGCACGCACGCGCTGACCTGCTAGCGCTGGTAGACGATCGCGTCTCCCGCTTGAAAACAGCGGGTGGGCAATTCGATGAAGGCAAGTTCGTCGAGGCCGCTGCGATGGCGGCGCACATCCGTGCGCTCATCCCTCACGCAGAGACGTCGCACGCGTTGATCAATCAGCTCGGCCTGGAGAGCGAGCTGACCTGGGTCGATACCGCCGGCGTCACTCATCCCAAGGCTATGTCTTCGGCGGCCTGCTTGACCCTGATGAAAATAGCGAGCGGGCCGCACAGTCATGGCGAGTACATACCGAAGCTGGACCTGTACCCGCCGGTGCCGATACGCACGAGGGACGGTGGACGCATCAACCGTGGTTCGCGCATCCCGTTCGACCACTGGTGGATGAACCCCGTGCTGCGAGACCCCAACGGTGTCCACTACTCACGCAAGCAGCTGGTGCTCGCACTCGCCAACGATGAGGGTGGCACCCATGTTGATCCCGAGATGAAAGCCGCACATAGGGCGGTGGCCGACAGCAATTGGTTCGGCTGGGTCGTCTCAGACGGAACCGATTTAGCGTCGGCGGCTATGGAGTCGGTGGCTTTCGAAAAGAATCCGCTGATGGCCAGCGTGCGGCAGATCGGCTTTGAGGTGGTTCAGTCGATCAGGCAGCAGCGCGACATCATTGACGCGGTGTAAGTACCTTCGATCCTGTGGGGCCGGTGGAGGGATTCTTGGCGACGTGGTCGCAGGCACGCCAGACGTTCGGCCAGGGGGTGCCCGCCGACGGATCGCAGTTCGGCGGCAGCGCTGATCTACGCCAACTGAAGGCCGATGTTGAATCGGCCGCCCCGGGAGGCCATTGGCAGGGTGGCGCGGCGACGGCCTACGCCGCGGCCAACGCCGAGCACGCGCAGGTGTTCGGGAAGCTGGCCGACCTCGACGCCAGGCTGGCCGCCGAGATCGACAAGTCGGCTCGGGTCGTCGGCTCCGGGCGTGCCGAACTGGACAAGATTCGGGACTGGGTCGTCGGCGCCGCGTCGTCGGTGCCGAGCAACCAGGCCGGGCAGATCATGCTCATCGTGTCCAAAGGCCTGGGTCAACTCAGCGTCATCCTGTCGAAATCCAACGGGGAACTCAACGCCATTGGAGCGCAGATCCAGCAGATCGGCACGGAATACGCGGGGCTGAACACGCAGAAGATCGCTCCATAGCGCCCGCGATCACCGGTTGCACGCGAATCGCCGGTGTGGTATCCGAGATTTATCGCATTCTGGTGACACCATGGACACCATGAGGCAAAGGATTCTGGTCGTCGATGACGACCCTTCGCTCGCCGAGATGCTCACCATCGTGTTGCGCGGGGAGGGCTTCGACACCGCGGTCATCGCTGACGGCACTCAGGCGCTGTCCGCTGTACGTGAGATGCGGCCCGATCTGGTGCTGCTGGATCTCATGCTGCCCGGCATGAACGGCATCGACGTATGCCGGGTGCTGCGCGGGGACTCCGGGGTGCCCATCGTGATGTTGACCGCCAAGACTGACACCGTCGACGTGGTACTCGGGTTGGAGTCAGGCGCCGACGACTACGTGATGAAGCCGTTCAAACCCAAGGAATTGATAGCACGAGTGCGCGCCCGGCTGCGCCGTAACGAGGACGAGCCCGCCGAGATGCTCTCGATCGCCGACGTCGACATCGACGTCCCCGCCCACAAGGTCACCCGGCTAGATGAACAGATCTCGCTGACTCCGCTGGAGTTCGACCTGCTCGTGGCGCTGGCACGCAAACCCCGCCAAGTGTTTACTCGTGATGTGCTGCTCGAACAGGTGTGGGGCTACCGGCACCCCGCCGACACCCGTTTGGTGAACGTGCATGTCCAGCGTTTGCGAGCCAAAGTCGAGAAAGACCCGGAGAACCCGCAGGTGGTGCTCACCGTTCGAGGAGTGGGATACAAGGCCGGACCTCCGTGACCTTCGCCGCCTGGCGGTGGTGGTGATCTTCGGCTCAAGACGGCGCATCCACCGGCGGTCCGCACCATTGATTCGCGCCCTGCGTGCGATGGGTCGGGCGATGGGGTTGGTGTGGCGGCGCTCGCTGCAGCTGCGAGTGGTCACGATGACGCTGGGCTTGTCGCTGACGGTCATCATGGTGCTCGGATTCGTGCTGACGAGTCAGATCACCGACCGCATCCTGGAAGTCAAAGTGCGCGCCGCGACGGAAGAGATCGAACGGGCGCGCCCCACGGTCAGCGGAATCGTCGGTGGTGAGGAAACCCGCTCGCTGGACAGCAGCCTGCAGTTGGCGCGCAATACGCTGGTCGACCGCAAGTCAGATTACGGCGCGGGCTTGGCCGGGGCGTTCGATGCGGTGCTCATCGTTCCTGGCGACGGCCCACGCGCGGCTACCGCGGCCGGTCCGGTCGACCAGATCCCCAACACGTTGCGAGACTTC
>CAXMSM010000239.1:0-4150 GCA_964195655.1 uncultured Gammaproteobacteria bacterium
TGCCGTTGCGATCATTGTGGTTGCAAATAGTTTCCCGGTGCGCTGCATGAAGTTCTCCCAGATTCCTTGATGGCCGTAAACGGCACGGTTGTTACGCCTGCACCCGAAGTTAGCCCGTTGCTAGAGGTACTCAAGTGACACGTGTGGCATTTATTCAACCGTTACGGACACGAATGCCGATCGTGACGGCTCGATAGAGTTGGACGTATCGACGCGATCACCCCCACCTCAGCTAGCTCCGGCTCGCGGCTGGCGGCCCGACTGTCGGCCGCGGCGCCGGCATTGCTGATCCTGAGCATCGGGGCACGCCTGGCGTGGACTTACCTATTGCCCAACGGCGCGAACTTCGTTGACCTGCATGTCTATCTCGGCGGTGCCGCCGCACTGGATCACCCCGGCACCCTCTACGACTACGTCTACGCCGATCAGACACCAGACTTCCCGCTGCCCTTCACATATCCGCCTTTCGCGGCCGTGCTGTTCTACCCGTTGCAGCTCTTGCCGTTCGGCCTGGTTGCGCTCGCGTGGGAGCTGGGGATCGTCGCAGCGCTCTACGGTGTGGTGCGCATCAGTCAGCGGCTCCTGCCGGACCGGGATCCGTCGGTTAGCGGCACTCGGCGGGTCGCGATGCTCTGGACGGCCATCGGTATCTGGATCGAACCGTTGCGCAGCACGTTCGACTATGGCCAGGTCAACGTATTGTTGGTGCTGGCCGTTCTCTATGCCGTCTACACCACGCGGTGGTGGCTCTCCGGGCTGCTGGTGGGCCTGGCCGCGGGAGTGAAGCTGACGCCCGCGGTGTCCGGGCTGTATTTCGTGGGCGCGCGCCGTTGGGGTGCGGCGGCGTTCTCGGCGGTCGTGTTCTTCCTGACGATCGGCGTGGCGGTCATCGTCGTTGGCGACCAGACTCGTTTCTACTTCACCCAACTGCTCGGTGACGCGAGCCGAGTCGGCCCGATCGGGACGTCGTTCAATCAGTCGTGGCGCGGTGGGATCTCGCGCATTCTGGGACACGACGCCGGCTTCGGTCTCGTCGTGTTGACTGGCATCGCCGTGACAGCGGTGCTGGCGCTGCTGGCGTGGCGCGCGGTGGGAGGCGCCAAAGACCGGCTCGCTGCCATTGTGATTGTGCAGCTGTTCGGTCTGCTGTTGTCACCGATCTCATGGACTCATCACTGGGTGTGGCTGATTCCGCTGATGATCTGGCTGCTCCACGGTCCGATGCGCGATCGGCTCGGCGCGCGCGTCCTCGGGTGGGGCTGGCTGGCGTTGACCGTTGTCGGCGTGCCGTGGCTGCTCAGCTTTGCCCAGCCGAGCATTTGGGTGATTTCCCGGCCGTGGTACTTGGCGTGGGCTGGCCTGACATACATCGTCACCACATTGGTGACGCTGGCGTGGATCGCCGCTACTGCTCGACGATCCGGTTGATCTCGCCCGCCATCTTTACGTCCTTGTCGGTGATTCCGCCTTCGGAGTGGGTGACCAGTGCGAAAGTGACTGTCCGCCAGCGGATATCGATGTCTGGATGGTGATCCTGGGCTTCTGCGTGCGCGGCCACCCGACGCACCGCGTCGATGCCGTCGAGGAATGAGGGGAACTTGATCGATCGGCGCAGGGCGCCATCGCAGTATTCCCAGCCATCGAGATCGGGCAGTGCGGCTTCTATCTGTTCGTCCGACAACACAGCCATGCGTCTGAAGGTATACCGTTCGCGACGGGGGAGAATAGGGCGTCGGCCAAACCAGTCAGTGTGAACTTAAGACAGGGTCAAACCAGTTGCCGAATCTGATCGTGGTCGCCGGTGCGTTGATCCAGGATGCCGCGCTACTCGTCGCCCAGCGCGCCCGGCCACCCGCGTTGGCCGGCCTATGGGAATTGCCGGGCGGGAAGGTGGCGCCCGGTGAGACCGACGGTGCTGCCCTGGCGCGCGAACTGCGCGAGGAACTGGGGATCGGCGTGACCGTGGGTGCCCGCGTCGGCGCGGACGTGGCCTTGAGCGCAAGGTCGACGCTGCGCGCCTACCTCGTCACGCAGGCCGACGGTGTGTTGCAGCCCCATGACCACCGCGCGCTGCGGTGGGTGTGTGCCGACGAACTCGACACCCTGCCATGGGTGCCAGCCGACACCGCGTGGCTGCCTCAGCTCGTGACGCTGCTTCGGTGACGTGAACGTCAGGGTGCTGTGGCCTCAGCGCCGCCGCTGCCGACGTGTTCGCCGCTGAGGGGGTCGACCGGCTCGGTGATAGTCAGCTCACCGGTGGTCGGGTGCAGGACACACGAATCGGGATTGACCGAACGCACCGCGACCAGCCCCGCCAGCGTGGCCGAGACATCGTGGCGCTGAGGGGCTAGCCCATCCGGAGCTGAGACGTGCAGCAGGCGTGACGAGGTCGCCAGGTCATATCGGAAGGCCCGCAACATCGACACGCAGGCCGCCACCATCACCAGCGAGAACGGTACCGCCGTCACGATCGACGCGGTCTGCAGCGCGGTCAGCGAACCGGCACCGCCGACTACCAGCAGCACAGCGGCGGCAACTCCCTCCATGACTGCCCAGTAGACCCGGCTCGCCTTGGGCGGGTCCAACTCCCCGCCGGAGGACAGGATGTCGATAACCAGCGACCCGGAGTCCGACGAGGTGACGAAGAAGAACACGATCACCGCGATCGCGAGCACGCTGGTGATCGTCGCGATCGGCAACCCGCTGAGGAGCTGGAACAACGACGTATTGGTGTCTACCGCGCCGTCGACGAGCATGTCGCCACTGTCCCGCTGTCGCAGGATTGCCGAGTCGCCGAAGATGGTGAACCACAGCGCGCCGATGACACTCGGGACGAGCAAAACCGCTGCGACGAACTCGCGGATAGTACGGCCCCGCGAGATGCGCGCGATGAACATGCCGACAAACGGTGCCCAGCTGATCCACCAGCCCCAGTAGAAGATGGTCCAGCTGCCGAGCCACTCGCCGTCGGTGAACGGCGCCGTGTGCAACATCAACTGCGGCAGCGTTTGGATGTAGCTGCCGAGGTTCTGCACGAACGCCTGCAACAAGAACAGCGTCGGACCCAGCAACATCACGAACAGTGCCAACGCAGCGGCCAGCAGCATATTGATGTTCGACAGCCACTTCAGCCCCTTGCTGACACCGCTGACCACCGAGACCGTAGCCGCCAGTGTGATCACAGCGATCATCCCGATCGTCCACCAGTTGTCGATCTCGATCCAGCCCAGATACTCCAGGCCCGCCGCAATCTGGGTGATGCCGAAACCGAGGGAGGTGGCTACGCCGAACAGTGTGCCGACGACAGCGGTGACGTCCACCGCGTGGCCGATGACGCCCTCGACCCGCTTGCGGCCCAGCAGCGGTTCCAGCAGCCAGCGCACCGCCAGCGGCCGGCCCCGGCGATAGGTCATGTAGGCCATGCCCAGGCCGACGACGACGTAGATCGCCCACGGGTGCAGTGCCCAGTGAAACAGCGTGAGAGACATGGCCTGGTTGGCCGCCTCGTCGGTCCCTCCGGAGATTCCGCTTGCCGCGGGCGGGCTCACGTAGTGCGTCAGTGGTTCGGCGACGCTGTAGAACACCAGGCCGATGCCCATGCCGGCGCTGAACAGCATGGCCAGCCATGCCATGAAACTGAACTCGGGCTTCTCGTCGTCCTCGCCGAGTCGGATGGTGCCGATCTTGGAGGCGCCGCAGTAGATCGCGAATACGACGAAGCCGGTGATGACCAGCACATACCACCACCCCACTCCGTCGGTGATCGCACCGTTGAGCGTGGTGAAGGCGCCGGCGGCGGTCGACGAATAGATCACCGCGAACACGATGAGGCCGATGATGATGAGCGAAGAGGGGATGAATACCGCCGGTTCGAGGCTCCGCCACGCGCTCACCAGGGGGTTCTGCCGCCGGCCTTCGGTGCTCTCGGGGTCCGATGTGGTCGGCACGATTACTGCCTCCTGCTGGTCGTCGTCATCGTTTAGTCATGTGGTCATCGTCTGGTTTCGTAGGCATGCAGGTTTTGGTGCGGAGGGCCGGCGAGTCGGCGCCGGGAAGACGATACCTGGCTGCCTCGGCCTATGCCCGATCGACCAACAAATGCCGACGGCCCGCCGCGCGCAGCGGGCAGGCGGGGTGCGTTGGGTGGGGC
>CAXMSM010000240.1:0-9384 GCA_964195655.1 uncultured Gammaproteobacteria bacterium
GGCTCGGGCGGGTTCGCTCGTGATCCACTGGCTCGTGCCATCGGAGGCCGCGCTGCGTCCGTCGACACTTGTGGCGAATTTCCAAGTCACGTGTGGCAATCCAGTGCGTTGCTTGTGCAGCCACTCCCGCAGCGGGCCACCGCTGACCGGGTCGGACAAAACACCGGGGGTGACCTCGATTCCCGCCTCGGTCAGCCGTGCCGCACCACCGGCCGCGATCGGGTTGGGATCGGGAACGGCGTAGACCACCGATGAAACCTGTGCTGCGACAAGCGCATCCACGCACGGTGGCGTTTGCCCCAAATGGTTGCATGGTTCCAGCGTGATAACCGCCGTACCGCCGACCGCGCGACTGCCGGCTCGGCGCAGCGCCAGCACCTCGGCGTGCGGACCGCCGGCTGGTGAAGTTGCCCCGACGCCGGCAATCTCACCGTCGCGGTCCAGGATGACCGCGCCCACTGGCGGATTCGGGTACGTGCGCCCCTTGACCCGGTCGGCCTGCGCAATGGCCGCCCGCATCGCGGCGTCGAGATTCATAGCATCAAATGTTTGGAGGCACGGGCAGCTTGCCTGCGCAGTGCCGCCACCGCCGCTGCGGGATCGTCGGCACTGTAGACGGCCGAGCCGGCGACGAAGCAGTCGACACCGGCCTCTGCCGCCTGTTCGATGGTGTCGTCGTTGATTCCGCCGTCGATCTCGACGGTGACGGTCAGCTCGCCCGATTCGACGAGTCCGCGCAGGATTTCGACCTTGGGCAATACTTCAGAGATGAACTTCTGACCACCGAAACCCGGTTCCACCGACATGATCAACGCGGTGTCGAAGTCTCGGAGGATCTCCAGGTACGGTTCCAGCGGCGTGCCCGGCTTGATCGCCAATCCCGCCTTGGCGCCGGCGGCGCGGATGTCCCGGGCGACTCTCCCCGGGTCGTCTGTTGCCTCCGCATGGATCGTCACGTTGTAGGCGCCCGCCTCGGCGTAGGGCGGCGCCCAACGCTGAGGATCGTCGATCATCAGGTGACAATCCATCGGAATATCGGTGACCTTGAGCATCGATTCCACGATCGGAAGACCAAGCGTGAGGTTGGGGACGAAATGGTTATCCATGACGTCGACGTGCAGCCAGTCGGCGCCGTGCACCGCTGCCATCTCATCGGCCAACCGGGCGAAGTCGGCGGCCAGAATGGACGGAGCTATCAGCGGGGCTGAACCTGGTTCTGGCGCTGCGCGCATGAACGTCAGCCTACTTGCAGCGCGGCCACGAACATCGCATCGGTGCCGTGCCGGTGCGGCCACAGCTGAACGTACGGGCCGGGGCCAAGATTGTCGGCCGGTTCGAACAGCGGCCGCGCGTCGAGCGCCTCGACCGGGTGCCGGCGCAGCGCATCGGCGACAACCCCGACCGTTTCCACCAGGTGCGGTGAGCACGTCGCATACAGCACCACGCCGCCCGGTCTGGTCAGCCGGATTGCGGATGCCAGCAGTTCTCGCTGCAGCTTTCCCAGCTGCGGCACATCGGCGGGCTGGCGACGCCAGCGAGCCTCGGGCCGGCGCCGAAGCGCTCCCAAACCGGTGCAGGGCGCATCGACGAGCACCCGGTCGAATCCAGGCTCGAGCCCCGACTCTCGGCCGTCGACACACACCACTTCAACCGGTAGTCCCCTGGTGTTCTGCGCGACGAGTTCGGCGCGGTGCGGTGCCGGTTCCACCGCGGTGACGCTGACGCCATCGACACCGGCCGCCTGCCCTATCGCGGCCAGCAACGCCGTTTTGCCACCCGGCCCAGCACACAGATCCAGCCATCGCCCGCGATCGATCCCGTCCAGCGGCGCCAGAGTCAACGCCCGGGCCACCAGCTGACTGCCCTCGTCCTGGACCAACGCCATGCCGTCGCTGACCGCCGCGAGCAGCCCGGGGTCGCCGCCGGCCAGATACACCGCATAGGGCGAATATCGGCCGACCGTGCCGTGGACCTGCTCGGCGAGCTGCGCTGCGGTCAGCGCGGTCGGCCGAGCCGCAAGGTGGACTTCGGGACGCGCATCATCGCTGGCCAGCAATGCGGACAGCTCCCCCGCATCGGCGCCTAACGCATCCGCGAAGGCCTGCGCGATCCACCGCGGATGGGCATGCGCGAAGGCGAAATTTCCCACCGGATCGGTCGACGCCGGCGGCGCGAGCTCACTGACCCAGTCACCTTCGTCGCGCCCGGCGATCGTGCGTAGCACGCCATTGACGAATCCTGCTCGCGCTGTGTCGAATTCGATACCGGCCTGCTCAACCGTCGTCGAAACAGCCGCGTGCTGCCCGACCCGGGTGCGCAGCAATTGGTAGCTACCCAACCGGAGCAGGTCAAGCAGCACCGGATCGATCTTGTCGATCGGGCGGCCTGCCGCGTGCGAGATGACCGCGTCGAGCAGACCACGCGTCCGGCAGGTGCCATAGGTCAGTTCCGTCGCGAAAGCCGCGTCGCGGCCTCCGATCTTGCGCTCCCGCAGGATCGCCGGCAACGCCAGGTTCGCGTAGGCATCGCGCTCGGAGACTGCCCGCAGAACGTCGAACGCCGCCCGCCGGGCTGGGTCGAGTTCTTTGCGCCTGGGTGGACGTCGCTTGCCTGGTCGGGTCATCGCGCGCGCTCACTCTCGGCCAGCCGAGCACCGCGAGCCCAGTCCGCGGCCACCATTGGCTTCTTGCCCGGTGGCTGGATCCGGTCCAACAGAACCGGCCGTGACCCGGTGCCCACGCGCACACCGTCGCGGGCAGCGCGAATCTCACCGGGCTCCAAGCCATCATCGGCATCGACATCGGTATCGGTATCGAACCTGACCGGGCCTACCCTGAAGCGCAGATCGCCGATCATGGTCCAGGCTCCCGGACGAGGTGTCACCGCACGGATTCTGCGCTCGACCGCGTGCGCGGGCAGATCCCACCGAATCCTGGCCTCGTCAACGGTGATTTTCGGTGCCGTGGTGACCCCGTCTGCCGTTTGGGGCACTGCGTTCAAGTTTCCGTCGGCGATCCCGTCAAGGGTGGACTCCAGCAATGCCGCACCCGATACCGACAGCCGGTCCAACAGGTCCCCTGCGGTGTCGGTGGCGCGGATCGTTTCGGTGACCACGCCGTACACCGGGCCTGAATCCAGGCTGCGCTCGATCTGGAACGTTGTCGCACCCGTCACCGAATCGCCCGCGGCGATTGACGCCTGCACCGGCGCCGCCCCGCGCCATGCCGGCAAGAGGGAGAAATGCAAGTTGACCCAGCCGTTGCCGGGCGCCGCGAGCAACTCGTCCCCCAGCAGTGCCCCGTAGGCCACCACCGCGCAGCATTCCGGGGCCAACTCGGCCAGCTCAGCGACAAATTCAGCGGAATTGGGTCGCGCGGGCCGTAACACCGGGATGCCCGTGTCCAGCGCCAGCTGTGCCACCGGCGAGGGGGCAGTGCGCCCGCGGCGCCCCGCTGCGGCGTCCGGACGGGTCAGCACCGCGACGACTTCGTGCCGGGTCGATTCGAGCAGCCGCCGCAACGACGGAAGTGCCGGCTCGGGTGTACCGGCGAAGACAACTCGCACCGAGCCAGTCTAAGGAGCCGGTCGCCGCCCCTTCGCGCGGTCCGGCCTATCGAGGCGTCTGGTAGTACTCCCGCTCCGCCACCCCTGCCATCGGTGCGACGAACATCCACGGGATCGTGGTGAGCGACCGGTTCAAGGTCGCGGCCGCGTCGTTGTAGTACTGACGGGCGAAAGCCAGCTTGTTCTCGGTGTCAGTGAGGTTTTCCTGCAGGTTCAGGAAGTTGTTCGACGAGTTGTGCTGCGGGTCGGTCTGCCCTAATGCGAGCCGCGGCGCGCGCGCAGCGTCGAGATCTTCCTCGGCGACGCTGCGCTGGGCTACCGACTTGCCCGTCGTCGCGGCCGTCAGCGCTGCGCGGGCATTGGTCACGTGGTCCAAAATGCCCTTCTCGTGCCCGGCGAATGTTTGCACGGTGTGCACGAGGCTGGGGATCAGCGAAGCCCGCCGCGTGAGCTCGACGTCGATGCCGGAGAGCGCTTCGGCGACCCGGACATCCGCGCCCCGAATTTTGTTGTAGCCGAGCACAAATCCGACCAGTACGAGAACCGCCAGTATCAGCACGACGATCAACACGAATCTCACCATGATCCTCCTCCCCCGCCACCGCCACCGCCGCCGCCACCACCGCTGAAGCCGCCACCACCCGACGAGGAGGACGACTGCGATGCGGTGTAGGCGCCGATCGACGAGGACAGGGCCGATTCGAAACTGTCGAAGTCCGGACCACCCGAGCCTCCGAGGAACCCCCAGCCGGTCGTAGCTGCCGGGCTGTACCAATCCGGTTGCGGCGCAACGGTACCGGTAGAGTCCTGGTATTTCTTGGCCCACAATGCCGCCGCACCCCCTGCCACGGCGAACGGCACGAAGGCGGAGTACAGGTCTTTCCTGGCCCCGAAATCGAAACGAGCCTCGGCCGAGTCGGTGGTCAGCATGCGGTGGAAACCGCCTGCGCGCGACCACAGCTCACGACCGGCGGCCGTACGCCGAGTGCCGACTCCGGCGTTCCACGACCCCGCAGAGAAAACGAAGAATGCCGCGAACGGCAAGCCCCACATTGTGGCGGGAAAGCCCCACCGGAAGAACGCGCAGATCATCAGAACGAACGCCACAGCGTTGGCTGCGCGAACCCAGAGCTCCTTGTTGCGCTTGACCATCAAACCCTCGTCAAGGGACCATTTCTCGACGGCCTCTGCCAAGTTCGTCTTCGCCTTGCTGAGCTTCTCGCCCGACTTGATCGTCTTCTTGGCCTCGAATTCGGCACCGAAACTGTTCACCTTCAGCGCTGAGGCCACCGCGTGGCTGACCGGGTCGATGTCAGCCCACTGGTCGGGTTTGCCGATCCCGCGGACGTTCCACTGTTTTTTCTTGACCTGTTGCAGAGTGACCAGTTTGCGTTCGGCCAGATAGAACAGAGTGGCGGTGAGGCCGCTATCGGGAACGGCCTCGGTGCGGATGTATTCGTTCTGGACCGGCCCCAACCCGGGCGGAGGCCCGTACTGCAGCGGGAAACCCGGCGAGCGCTCAAGCGTCGTGCGATACCACAGCAATCCGCCGAGACCGAAGAGCGCGATGAACCCGGCCACCCAGATCACGCCGGTCGCTGACTGCCCCAGGATCCGATCCCAAGTGAAGGACCACGGCAGGGTGTCTTGGGGCGGGGTTGCGAAATCCACGCCTGCCCGCACCGTCACAGGCGTGCGTGGGAGCAGTCCGGTAGCCGACAATGTCACCGTTTGGCCACTGACGGTCAGGTCGTCGCAGGCACGACCGACTCCGTACCCGACCGAACACTGCGCGATACCGACTTCCCCGGGAAGGGTGACGGTGATGTTCGCCTGGTCGATGCGGTTGTTCCAGGACGGTGCGATGAGGTTCCAGAAGAACACTGACGGCGGAGCCGTCGATCCAACATCTGACGGCGGAGCCGTCGATCCAACGTCTGACGGCGGAGCACCGGTGGACTCCGCGAACTTCTTGTCCGCGCCGGTCTCGCCCGGGTCGAGGACACCGGGAATGGTGTAGCGGATCTCGAAGACGTGGGTGCCGGGTCTGAGCGTGCGATCTGGATCGCCGATCTTGGCTACCCTGAACCGCTCGCCGTCTTCCCACAGCATCTTGTATCGCGCGGATTTGCCGTCAAGCAGCACAGAGGTGATCTCTGGCCTCTGACGCACCTTGGGGTTGTTTTGGTTGGCGACGTCCCAGTAACGGAATATGCCGTGGCGGCCGCCGGGAAACTTCGTGGTGATCGTTTCCACAGCGCTCATGTCCCCGGCGCTGTCGATCACGACGTTGACGTCGTAGTCGGTAATCACCACCGGGTCGTAGACGCCGCCAGAAGACTCAGTTCCAGCTTGGAACACCACCGGCCACATCAGCCCAAACCCGATGATGAGCAACGGGATCAGCCATTTGATCAGGCGCCTCATAGTCACCTCCAGTTCCGGTGCCGCCGCGATCACCCTATGTGCAATGGGTCGATCTGCACGCGAACCGGCTCCTGATCGTGGCGCGCACTTTGTATCGCGCTTGCTCGTCGCAGCGCCGCGGCAAGCGCCAGCCCACCATCGCGTGGGACCCGTACCAGCATCCTGCTGACCGGCAGGTCGGACGGAACGCCGGGCGGCCTGCGTGCCCCCACCGGCAGGTCCACCGGCCCGATCCGATCGCCTGCCTGCGGCAACTCGGCCGAGTCCAACAACGCAGACACGGCGGCGGGGGTACCGTCTACCGCCGCGAGGTGCACCGCGGGGGGCAGGCCCACTTCGTCGCGGGAGTCGAGTTCGTGCTCGGCATGCCCGATCGGATCCCACCGGATGAGTGCCTGCACCGTGGGTAGCGCAGATTCCGCGACGACCACAACGACGCCACCCTCCGTGCGGCTGCGAACCAGCGCGGCCGCCGCCATCCAACGCCGCAGCGTGTCCTCGGCGGCGCGCAGGTCCTGTCTGCCCAAGAGTGCCCAGCCGTCCAGCAACAGCGCCGCACCGTAGCCACCGGTGGCGGCTGGCTCCACGCCGGGTGTTGAGACCACCAATGCGGGCCGCTGCGGCACCCGATCCACTACATCCTCGCCCCCGGAGGTGATCACTGATACCCCGGGAAACGTCCGACCCAGTTCCTCGGCGGTACGACGCGCGCCGACCACGACGGCGCGTACTGCGTCTGAACCGCACCGCGCGCAGCTCAGCGCCAACTCGTCACGACCGCACCATCGGCACACGGCACCCGGGGCGTCGCGGCCGGGCAGAGAGAGGGGGCCGGTGCAGTGCCGGCACCTGGCAATTGTGCGGCACCGTCCACACGCAAGCGCCGGCACATAGCCGCGCCGTGGCACCTGCACCAGCACCGGCGAGCCGCCTCCCAGCGCAGTGCGGGCTGCATCGAGGGCGACCGAGGGCAGCCTCGCGGTGCGCGCAGCCGCGTCGCGTTGCTGCGCATAGGCGCTGTCCTCCAGCGCGATCACGTGCGGTGCCCGCAACCGCAGCGCCTGGCGCGGCGCGGCCAGGTCGTGCGCCCAGCCGCTGCGGACCAGCGCCTGCACTTCGGCGGTGCGCGCGTATCCACCGAGCAGCGCTGCGCAGCGCACCTGGTGGGCACGTAGCATCGCCACCTCGCGGGCGTGCGGATAGGGTGCGCGCGGCTCTGCCAGCGAATCGTCTCCGTCGTCCCACATCACGACCAGCCCCAGCTCCATCACAGGAGCGAAAACCGCACTGCGCGTACCGATTACCAACCGTGCGTCGCCTCGCAGCACAGCCAACCAGCGCCGGTATCGTTCACCGGGTCCCAGACCGGCCGACAGCGCGACCACCCTGGACTCCTCCACCACGGTGACGGCATCGGCGTAGAGCCGGTCCACATCGCGTTGATCGGGAACCACCGCGAGCACGCCGCGACCCGAGTTCACGGTCACTGCGGCGGCCTCGGCCAGTCGTTGCGACCACGATTCACCCGGCAGCGCCTGCCATCCGGCCCGCGCGGCGCGGCTGTCACCGAGCGCCCCGATGAACTGCGCTCCACCGCCATAGGCCGACCAGCCGGATATGTCTGGGGGTTCGGTGGAGCTATTCGCGAACGGCTCGAGCTGCGGCGGAGGTTTCTTCTCCACGCTGGCGTGCCGGGGGGGCACCGCCAGGCGCAGCACATCGGCGCGGGTCCCCGCATACCTGGCGGCGACCGCATCTACCAGACGACGTACATCGTCGGTGAGTACACGTTCAGGGGAGACCACCTTCTCGAGCCAGCCGAGCTTACCGAGATGATCTGTTTCCGAACGTCTTTCGAGGACAAATGCATCGACCAGCCGGCCGTGGAAACGTACCCGCACCCGCACCCCCGGCTGAGCGTCGTCGGATTGCTCTGCCGACACCAGATAGTCGAACTCGCGGTCCAGGTGAGGCACGGTCAGCATGGGCAGCACCCGAGCGACCGGTTCGTGCTCGGCGGCCTGCCGGGTCGTCGTCACACCGCAGGTCTAGCAGACGACCCTGACGACCGGCCGAAGATAAATCCGGCAGTGATCAGCAGCAGCGAGGCTGCATACGCCCACCAGATCGGTACCGCGAGCGCTTCGGCGTTGGCAGGTGACAGCACGAACTTACTGATGCCGATCATGGAATCTGAGATAGCGAAGCAGATCGCGCCGAGAGCCGTCCACGGTGTCGGGAGGTCGGCGAGCAGTGCGGCGCAGACCATGGCGCACAGAACCGCGATGTAGGCCGTCACCGGCGCCGCCATTCCCTCTGCGGTCAGCCGCGGCCAGAACCACACCAGCAGACCAACACAGCCAGCGACCACCAGCGTCGCCCCCGCAACGCGCGGG
Organism: uncultured Gammaproteobacteria bacterium; assembly: GCA_964195655.1. Lineage (GTDB taxonomy): Bacteria > Actinomycetota > Actinomycetes > Mycobacteriales > Mycobacteriaceae > Mycobacterium. The sequence goes on from CAXMSM010000240.1 coordinate 8,388, forward strand.
GGTGCGGAGACAACCAGCGGTAGCAGCGCCGCCAGGAAGCACAGGTGAGCAACCAGGAATGCCGCCAGACCCAGTACGAACGAAGGCTCCCACCAAGGCATCGCGAGTAGATAGTCACCGGCGGCTGAGAAGATCAGCGCACCGACCAGCCAGCGGCGCTCCCGCGGTACCGGATGGGTGAGCACCACGCCGGCCAGCAACACCGCGGTCAGAGCCTTCACCGCGGGTTGAAGGCCGAACTGGCCGGTCAACTCGGCACCCGACGGGAGTCGGTAGGCCGTAGCTATCAGAAACAGTCCGTACCCGACTGCTACGGTCGCCGCCGCCAGCCACAGCCCACGTGCACGCTTGCCGGGGGGTGCAACGCTCCGGTCGGTCGTGATCATCGAATACCGTCCGAGAAACCCCTGGCTTTGGTCGTGGGGAGGTAAGGGAGGCTGTTTTGTCGGTGGCCAAATATAGGTTGGGCAGTGTGGTTGTTGAGTCGGTTGAGACGGTGCGGTACACCTATCGTCTGCGTCCCGGCGCGCAAGCGGTGGCGGCTCTGGAAGCGGAATGGCATCGCTGCCGTTTCTTGTGGAATGAAGCTGTCCACCAGCAGAAGTCGGGTAGCCGCCCGACGTTCGGCAAGTTGTCGGCGATGCTCACCGCTGCGCGCAAAGACAGCACCTGGTTGCGTGAAGGTTCCCAGGTGGCCCAGCAGCAGATGTTGCGCACCTACGGCGCCGCGCTGAGCCATTCGTTCACTGTGAAAGGCCGTCGCCGGCCGAGGTTCAAGGCGCGCAAGAAGACCGTGGCTTCGCTGGAATACACCCGCAACGGTTTCTCGGTTCGCGACAACCGTTTGGTGCTCCCGAAGGGCGTCACCGTCGCGGTGGTGTGGTCGCGCGACCTTCCCAGCGAACCGACTTCGGTCAATGTCTACAAGGACTCGCTGGGTCACTGGTACGCCTCGTTTGTCGTGCGCCGCGAAACATCCACGCTGCCCGATGGTGGT
>CAXMSM010000241.1:0-8227 GCA_964195655.1 uncultured Gammaproteobacteria bacterium
AGCCCCAGACTGTCCGGCAGGTGCACGAAGTGCTGTCAGCCCAACGCGATCTCGCTTACACGACGATCATGACCGTGCTGCAACGGCTGGCGAAGAAAAATCTGGTCTTCCAGCACCGCGACGATCGGGCACACCGGTACGCACCCACGCACGGCCGCGACGAATTGGTTGCCGGGCTGATGGTCGACGCGCTCGACCAGGCTGCCGACTCGGGGAGTCGGGAAGGTGCATTGGTGCATTTCGTCGAGCGGGTCGGAGCCGACGAGGCGGCCGCGCTACGCCGCGCGCTGGCTGAAATCGAAGACACAGAACGTAACGGCCGATCTGCTGGCGGTACAGGCACCGGCTGAGAGACACTTATCGCGTGTCCACGTTGGCCTTCACCATCGTCGCTCTGCTCTTGTCGGGGCCGGTGCCCGGAATGCTGGCGCGCGCCGACTGGCCGTTGCGCGCACCCAGAGCAGCGATCGTGCTGTGGCAGTCGATTGCGCTGGCGGCGGTCCTCTCGGCGTTCTCGGCCGGAATCGCCATCGCCAGCAGACTTTTTATATCCGGCACGGACGGGCGCCTCACCGCAACGTTCACAGGTGAGATCGGAATCCTCGGGTGGCCGCTGTGGATGGCCTACGCGACGGTGTTCGCGCTCACGCTGATGATCGGCGCCCGGTTGATCGTCTCCGTGCTCAAGGTCGCCATTGCTACGCGGCGGCGCCGCGCGCACCATCGGATGGTGGTGGACCTGGTCGGCGCATCTCATGTCGCGGCGGCCCAGTTGCACAGCCACTACCCCAGACCGCTGTCCCGCGGCGGGCTGCGCATCCTCGATATCGCCGAGCCGCTGGCGTACTGCCTGCCTGGGGTCCGCAGCCGCGTAGTCCTCAGCGAGGGTGCGCTGAACACATTGTCGAACAACGAGATTGTCGCAATCCTCACCCATGAGCATGCCCACCTGCGAGCCCGCCACGATCTGGTGTTGGAGATGTTCACAGCGGTACATGCCGCGTTTCCCCGGTTTGTCCGCAGCGCCAATGCGCTCACCGCGGTGCGGCTCTTGATCGAACTACTCGCCGATGACGCGGCGGTGCGCACCACCGGCCCGGCCCCGTTGGCGCGCGCCCTGGTCGCCTGCGCCTCCGCACGGACTCCCAGGGGTGCTCTGGCTGCTGGCGGACCGACAACGGTGCTCCGGGTGCGCCGCCTCGGGGGCAGGCCAAATAGTCTGATGCTCGCCGCAGGTGCGTATGTTGCCGCGGTGGCCGTGCTCGTCATTCCTACCGTCGCGTTGGCGGTTCCATGGCTGACCGAGCTCCATGGACTGTTCTTTGCGTGAGCGCGGTGCCCCCACTGCGTGTTGGATGACTAGAAGCTGTGCCGCAACAAGCGATCGAAAGGGTTTCGTCTATGAGCTCGCAGTCCCCCGCTTCCACGGGCACCGCACAAATCGGAGTCACTGGGCTGGCCGTCATGGGCTCGAACATCGCACGCAATTTCGCCAGGCACGGCTACACGGTTGCGCTGCACAACCGCTCGATCGCCAAGACCGATACTCTGCTGGCCGAGCACGGATCCGACGGCAATTTCGTGCGGGCCGAGACGATTCCGGAATTCCTTGCCGCACTTGAGAAGCCGCGACGAGTGCTGATCATGGTGAAGGCCGGGGGTCCGACCGATGCCGTGATCGACGAGCTCGCCGACGCCATGGAAAGCGGCGACATCATCATTGACGGAGGAAATGCGCTCTACACCGACACCATCCGCCGTGAGAAGGCGATGCGGGACCGTGGACTGCATTTCGTCGGTGCAGGAATCTCCGGTGGCGAGGAGGGTGCGCTCAACGGCCCGTCGATAATGCCGGGCGGGCCCGCCGAGTCCTACAAGAGCCTTGGGCCGCTGCTCGAGGAGATCTCTGCCCACGTCGGGGGTGTGCCGTGCTGCACACACATCGGGCCCGACGGGGCAGGACATTTCGTCAAGATGGTGCACAACGGCATCGAGTACTCCGACATGCAGCTGATCGGCGAGGCCTATCAGCTGTTGCGCGACGGGCTGGGTAAGTCGGCACCCGAGATTGCCGATGTATTCGACGAGTGGAACAAGGGCGATCTGGATAGCTTCCTGGTGGAGATCACCACCGATGTGTTGCGGCAGACTGACGCCAAGACTGGAAAGCCGCTCGTTGACCTCATCCTCGATGAAGCCGAGCAGAAGGGCACCGGCCGGTGGACGGTGAAATCGGCACTCGACCTGGGTGTTCCGGTCACCGGTATCGCCGAGGCAGTATTCGCCCGCGCGCTGTCGGGTTCGGTGACCCAACGCAAGGCGACGACCGGGCTGGCATCGGGGCATCTCAGCAGGCAGCTGTCCGATGAGAAAGAGTCAGCCCAGTTCACCGAGGACGTGCGCCAGGCGCTGTACGCCTCGAAGATCATCGCCTACGCGCAGGGCTTCAACCAGATTCAGGCCGGCTCGGCCGAATACAACTGGGCTATCACACCCGGTGACCTTGCGACCATCTGGCGCGGCGGCTGCATCATCCGGGCGAAGTTCCTCAATCGCATCAAAGACGCCTTCGATACTAATCCCGAGTCGCCGACCCTCTTGGTGGCGCCCTATTTCCGCAGTGCCATCGAGGATGCTATCGACAGCTGGCGCCGAGTAGTGGTCAAGGCCACCGAACTAGGCATCCCGATCCCCGGATTCAGCTCGGCATTGTCGTACTACGACGGGCTGCGCACCGAAAGACTGCCAGCGGCCCTGACGCAGGGGTTGCGCGACTTCTTCGGCGCCCACACCTATGGCCGCATCGACGCCGATCCGGCCCAACGGTTCCACACACTGTGGAGTGGGGATCGCCGCGAGGTCGAGGCGTAGCCCACAATGAAGTTTCTGAATGGTCACACCCCGCCGTACGACCTGACCTACAACGACGTTTTCGTGGTGCCGAATCGAAATGACGTCGCTTCGCGATTCGACGTGGACCTCTCGACATCCGACGGCACCGGCACGACAATCCCGGTCGTCGTCGCGAACATGACGGCCGTCGCCGGGCGCCGGATGGCAGAGACGGTCGCCCGTCGTGGTGGCATCGTGGTACTCCCCCAGGATTTGCCGATCCAGGTGGTCAAGGACACTGTCGACTTCGTCAAGGGTCGAGACCTGGTGGTCGACACCCCGGTGACGCTGTCGCCGGACGATTCGGTGTCCGACGCGAGCGCGCTGATCACCAAACGGGCGCATGGTGCTGCAGTGGTAGTCCTCGAGAATCGGCCGATCGGGCTGGTTACCGAGGCGGCCTGCATCGGTGTCGATCGGTTCGCCCGTGTGCGAGACGTCGCGGCAACTGATCTGGTCACCGCCCCGGCGGGAACCGATCCGCGCAAGGTGTTCGATCTGCTCGAACACGCCCCGGCAGATGTGGCGGTGATGACCGAACCCGACGGCACGCTGGCCGGCCTCCTGACGCGCACCGGCGCCATTCGCGCGGGCATTTATACCCCCGCGGTAGACGCGGCCGGCCGACTGCGTATCGCAGCGGCGGTCGGCATCAACGGGGATGTCGCGGCGAAGGCCACGGCACTCGCCGAGGCCGGTGTGGACGTCCTGGTCGTCGACACTGCGCACGGCCATCAGGCCAAGATGATCGACGCGATCAAGGCGGTGGCGTCACTGGACCTCGGTCTGCCGCTGGTAGCGGGCAATGTGGTCTCTGCCGAAGGTGTGCGCGATCTGCTGAACGCGGGTGCGTCCATCGTCAAGGTCGGCGTTGGTCCCGGCGCCATGTGCACCACCCGGATGATGACGGGCGTCGGTCGCCCGCAATTCTCGGCTGTCCTCGAATGTGCGACGTCGGCAAGTGAACTCGGCGGGCATGTGTGGGCCGACGGTGGCGTGCGGCATCCCCGTGATGTGGCACTCGCCCTGGCCGCGGGTGCCTCCAACGTGATGATCGGATCCTGGTTCGCCGGCACCTACGAGTCCCCCGGCGACTTGCTGCGCGACCGTGACGGCCATCCGTACAAGGAGAGCTACGGGATGGCATCCAAACGAGCCGTGGCCGCACGTACCGCCGCCGACAGTTCGTTCGACAGCGCCCGAAAAACGCTTTTCGAGGAGGGAATCTCCACCTCGAAGATGAGCCTGGACCCCGCCCGAGGCGGCGTCGAGGACCTGCTCGACCACATCATCGCGGGCTTGCGCAGCACCTGCACCTACGTGGGCGCGGCAACGTTGCCCGAGCTGCACAAAAAGGTGGTGGTCGGAGTGCAGTCAGCCGCTGGCTATGCCGAGGGCCACCCGCTGCCTGCCGGTTGGTGACGGGTAGGCCAGCACTCCGGTCTCGTCGCTGCCGGTGACTTCGATGCTGACCATCGACCCCTGCGCCAGGCCGGTCTCCCCGGGGCTGCGCAGCTGGACCGCGCCACCGTCAGACAGCTCGACGTGGATGACGGTGTCCGCGCCGTAGAACCGGCATGACAGCACGCGGGCGGCTGCTGCCGAGGGCCCCCCGCCCAGCCGCAGCTGTTCGGGCCGCAGCACCACGACGGCGGCACCGTCGGCCACCGGCAGGCGGGCACGAAGCGCCCCCAACGCGGTGTGAACGATCCCAGAGCTGGCGATTCCCGCGAGTTCGACGGTGGCACCGATGAATCGGGCGTTGGCCAGGCTGGTGGGCCGGGCATAGAGGTCGGCGGGTGTGCTGTGCTGGGCGATGGTGCCCTCGATCAGTAGAGCCACCGAATCGGGTAGCGACAGCGCTTCGGACTGGTCGTGGGTAACCAGCAGTGCAGTGGTGCCGGCTTCGCGCAGAATCGTGGCGATGTCCTCGCGCACCCGAATCCGCAGGCCCGCGTCCAGCGCGGCGAATGGTTCATCGAGGAGCAGCACCCGAGGCCGTGCGGCCAACGCGCGGGCCAATGCCACCCGCTGTTGCTGTCCGCCGGAGATCTCATGCGGTCGGGCATCGGCGATCCCGTCCAATCCCACCACCGCCAGCCAGTGCGCAACACGTGCCTGCGCCTCCCGGCGGGTAGAGCGGTGCATGCCGAAGGCCACGTTCTCCCCGACGCTCAGATGCGGGAACAGCGCACCCTCTTGCGGCAGGAGTCCCACCCGTCGACGGTGTACCGGAACGGTCGTGGTTCCCCCCGCCACGGTCTCCCCCGCGATACGTACCGTCCCGGCATCGGGATCCTCAAAGCCGGCGAGAACGCGAAGCAGCGTGGTCTTACCGCATCCCGACGGTCCGAGCACCGCCGTGATCGTCCCTTCTGGCAGATCGAGGTCCACACCCGACAACACTTGGCGGTCGCCATAGGATTTGAAGATGCCTTGGGCCGCAACAGCTGCAGCGATCATCTCAGCCACCGTGAACCCTGCCCGCACCTGTGCTCCACATGCCCAGTACCGCTGTCGGGATAGCCGCGAACGCCAGCAATGCCACCGCGTACGGAGCTGCGGCTGCGTAGTCGCTGACCGAGCTGTAGCCCCACAGGCGCGTGGCCAGGGTGTCGGTGCCGTTGGGATGTAGCAGCAGGGTGACCGGTAATTCCTTCATGCAGGTCAACAGCACCAGTGCAGATCCGGCCGCGATCCCGGGCAGTGCCACCCGCGCTGTGACCGTGCCGAATGCCCGCAGCGGAGGGCGGCCCATGCAGCGAGCCACCTCCTCCAATCGAATCGGGGCAGCTTCCACCGCCGCACGGACCGATCCGATTGCCAAAGGCACGAACAGAACCGTATAGGCCAGGATCAGCAGGGGTTCGTGCTGGTAGATCGGACGCAGCAGGAGAACGCCGACGGACACCATCGCGATTGCGATGACGATCGAGGGAAGACCGTGTGCCACGTAACTTGCACCTTCCAAGGTACGAGTTGCGCGATCGCGGTAGCGGGCGGCGAGCACGCCGAGTGGCAGGGCTGCCGCGGTAGAGGCCAGTGCCGCGGCGGCTGACAGCCATACTGTTGATCCCAGTGCCGCAAGCCATTCCGCGCCGTCCCACCGCGGACCTGCTGTCAGGAGCCAGTCGGCGAGCGTCACGCCGGGAACGACGATCGCGGCGATGAGCACAGCGGCGGGAACCAGAAGCGTGACCCCGTTCCACGCGCCGAGGCGGTTCAACGGCGCCGGTCGTGGCGAGCCGGCGCCGAGCCGTGACGACGCCGCCAATCCGCGGGCTCGGCTCGCCGCGATCACCAGGGCCACCGCGAACACCATCAGCACCAGCGAGAGGACCGCCGCTCGCGCCGGATTGAAACCCGAGCGGTACGCCCCGTAGATCACCCAGGTGAACGCCTCGAATCGCATCGCCGCAACTGCGCCGAAATCACTGAGCACGTAGAGGGCGACCAACAGGGCGCCCGCTGTGATCGATGCGCGCGCTTGACGCAGCGTCACCCGGAAGATGACGGCGAATCCGCCGAGGCCTAGAGAGCGCGCCACCTCCTCCTGCGCGGGGTCGACTCGGGCCAACGCTGCCATCGTGGTCAGTAGTACCAGCGGATAGCTGACCAGGGTCAACACCAGGCACGCGCCCCAGAATCCGGCGATCGAGGGGTAGGTGGACACCCACAGGTAGGCCAGCAGGTAGCTCGGCATCGCCAACGGCAGCGTCAGCGCCACGGCTAGCGCACGTCTGGCCTTGATGTCGGTCCGGCTGACCAACACGGCCAGCCCCACGCCGAGCACCACGCACGCCGCGGTGACTACGACGACGAGCAGCAGCGACCGGCCGACCAAAGCCGCCGTGCGCGGCTGAATCAGTTCCTCGATGGCAAAGGCCCAGCCGCGTTCCAGCGCGCGCCCTGCCAGATAGACGAGCGGGATCAGCGTGCCCGCCGCCACGACGGTGGCCGGTATGAGCAGCAGTGCCGGCGGGCGCCGGCGGCCGGTGGTCACCAGTACCTCGTCAGTTGGTCAGCAAGCCGGTCTCGATGAGCAATTCCTGTGTCGCCTCGATGTCGTCGAGCTGGGAGAGGTCCACCGCGGGAGGCTGCAGATCGCCCAGCGGCGGCATCTCGGTCGCGGGCGCAACGCCGGCCACCAGCGGGTACTCGGCGGTTTCCTCGGCGAAGTACTGCTGGGCGGATTCGGCTACCAAATATGCAGCAAATGCTTGTGCCCCCTCGAGATTCGGTGCCGACTTCAGCACCCCCACGCCTGAGACATTGATCAGGCCGCCCGGATCTCCCGGGGCCATGAATTGGTTCTCCGCGGTGACGGCGTCGGCGCCTTTTGCTTGAATCAATTCATAGAGGTAGTAGTGATTGACCAAGCCGAGCGCGATCTGGCCGGAGTCCACGGCATCACGGACCGCCACGTTGTTCCCGAAGGCCTGCGGATCCTGGGCCTTGAAAGCCCGCAACCACTGGGCGGCACCGTCCTGCCCGCGGATCACGCGAAGCCCGGTCACGAACGACTGCCAGGACGCATTGCTGGGGGCAAACCCGATCTGGTCTTCCCACTCCGGATCCAGCAGCCCGTCGATCGTGTCGGGTGGGTTGGGGGCCAGGGTCGGGTTGTAGACGACGACGCGCGCGCGTCCGGATACGCCGACCCAGGTGCCGTCCGCTGCGGAGAACTGGCCGGGAACCGCCTGCAATGTCGCGGCGTCGATGGGAGCCAGTAGTCCAGCCTTGGACACGGCGCCGAGTGCGCCCGCGTCCTGGGACAGGAAAATATCGGCGGGCGACTTGTCCCCCTCGGTGATGAGCTGGGCGGCCATTTCGCCCGAACTCGCATAACGGGTCTCGACCTCGATGCCGGTGTCCGCGGTGAACTGTTTGATCAACGGCGCGACCAGTGCCTCGCTGCGGCCCGAATAGACGACGATCTTGTCTGCGTCCTCATTCGGGGAGCCAGCTCCGCAGGCGGTCAAGGTCAGCATCGCCGCGACAACCGTGAGTACGCCGGCTAATCGGGTGATCGAGATCGACATCTAGGTGGGCCCCGCCTTTCGAGGAACGACACTTTCGCGGAATGGCAATCCCTGGCGGGTCACGCCTGGTTGATTTGGCACCGAACCTACCATTGAAGTGAGGTAAGCCTTACTAAAGGGTGGCCCGGAATGGTAGGTCTGCGGATTCCGCTAGCATGTGTTGACCATCAGGCGAATTCGGGCGCCGTAAGGCCTGCCACGAGTCGTCCCCACGAAGACGAAAGGGATTAGGTGCCGCAGGCACTGGATGGAGGCCCATCCGAGCCGGCCGTACACGCCGAGCCGCCTGACCA
>CAXMSM010000242.1:0-6787 GCA_964195655.1 uncultured Gammaproteobacteria bacterium
CCCGACCCGGGTCCGATCCTGGCCCGGTCCTCGGTGCTCGGTGAGTCGACCCCGAACGCTGGCCGGGCATCGGCGAAGGACGCGATGTCCTCCACGCTGTCTGGGCGTCGCCGTCGGTGCATATTCATGTTCGTGTTCCTCAAAATCGTCAGCAGCCACGCTCGCGGATGCCGACCATCGAAGCGGTCCACGCTTCGCCACGCGCGCACCAAGGTTTCTTGGACCAGGTCATCGGCGTCCGAAGCCCCAGCCAGCGTGCGCGCCACCCGCAGAAGCACTTCGATCTCCGGCTCCACGTAGCGCCGGAACCCCTCGGCTTGCATGTCTCGAACGCCGATCTCGGGTGGGTCCACAATGAGGGAACCCCGCAAGGCGTCCCCGATGTTCCCGCAACAACCAACATGCCAGAATCCTGACGAACGGACTGCCGATGCAACCAACGGCGCGCTACCGCTCCTCGGCCCGCGTCTACGATCTGATCTCCGCGGAGTGGCCGGTCTATCGGGCTGGCCGCGTCGCCGCGATAGACCTCTTGGGGCTGCGTGCCGGCGATCGTGTGCTCGACATCGGTTGTGGCACCGGTTTGAACTTCCCTCATCTGCAACGCGTGATCGGCACGACTGGGTCGATCACCGCCGTCGATTCCAGCGCGCAGATGCTCAACCAAGCTCGACGACGAGCACGCTCGGCGGGCTGGAACAACGTGCGATTGATCGAAGCTGATGCCACCGCACTGGACCCGGACACGCTGGACGCAGGCTGCGGCTTCGATGCCGCCATCAGCACCTACGCCCTGTCGCTGATGCCGAGGTGGCCGCTGGCGATGTCAACGATGGCGGCGGTGACCCGCCCCGGTGGCCGGGTGGGGGTGGTGGACATGCAACGCCCGATCGGACGGGCGGCAGTGTGGACCCCGCTCGCCCGGCTGGCCTGCCTACTGGGCGGCTCGGACATCGACGCGCACCCGTGGATCGCGATCGAATCCTCGCTGACCGAAGTTCGTGCCGGGTCAGTGCGCGGCGGGCACATCCAAGTCCGAGTCGGGGCAGTAACCGATCCCGACAACGCGGACGGCCACCGCAGCGATCAACCGAGCCGTTGAGGTTCCGCATCGACCGGGCGCGCTTACCCGCCGTTATGCCGGATGGGTGCGGGTCGTGGTCCAGGACGTCGGTGGCCACCAGCGTCACCGACTGCCGGCGCAGATTCGCGATCCCCGGCGCAGATTCGCGCAGAACGGACATCCCGGGCGGCTCAGCGGAATTCGTCCGCTCCCGCGCACCGGCCGGATCACGCTGGGAAGGAACCAGGCCAGTTGGAGGGTTACCACGGCATACCAGTCATGACGAAACAGGAGGATTTCGTGCCCCGCATCCCCGTCCACACGATCGACAGCGCTCCCGAGGGCAGCCGAGAGACCCTGAAGACGCTGGCAGCGCGCATGGGCAAGGTCCTCAACATCCACGGGGAAATGGCCCACTCACCGGTCGTGCTGGCCGCATATTCCGGTATCGCCGCGGCGATCGCCGAGCACGGCACGTTCGACGCGCGCACCCGCGAAGCTATCGCCCTCGGCGTGGTCCGCAAGGCCGCGGCTAATGTCGGAGACGTCGACGACGCCACCTGGAACGCAGCGCTGCAGGCCGGCTGGACCGAGGACCAGCTCACCGAAGCGTTCGTTCATACGGGGCGGGACGCGGGGCAATCCCGCGATCGCCTGCCGGGTCTACCCCAGCCGAAACGGGCTTCCATCGCGCGATGACCTGACAGGTGCAGTCACTCGCATTGCCCGGAAGTGCGGGAAGAAAGATAGTATCGGCTCGGGCACAATCCGAGACGCATCGACAGGAGATCGACTGAAATGAACCAAATTTCGAATCCCGAGAGCAACAATGCGCCGAAGTTTGATCATCTGCGTGCTGTCTTCGTCAACTGCACGTTGAAGAAGTCCCCCGAGCGCAGCCATACCCAGGGGTTGGCTGACATCAGCGCCGCACTGATGACCCAACATGGTGTGGCCGTGGACCATATCCGGGCCATCGACCATGACATCGCCACCGGCGTATACCCGGACATGACCGAGCACGGATGGCCGACCGACGAGTGGCCCGCACTCTTCGAACGCATCATGGCCGCCGACATTCTCGTCCTGGTCGGCCCGATCTGGCTCGGCGACAACAGTTCAGTAATGAAGACCGTCATCGAGCGCCTCTACGGCTGCTCGGGAATCCTCAACGCCGCAGGCCAATACGCCTACTACGGGCGCACCGCCGGCTGTCTGATCACCGGTAACGAGGACGGAATCAAGCACTGCGCGATGAACATCCTCTACAGCCTCCAGCACCTGGGCTACGTCATCCCGCCCCAAGCCGACGCCGGCTGGATCGGGCCGGTAGGCCCGGGGCCCTCCTACCTCGACGAAGGATCAGGCGGGCCCGAGAGCGAATTCACCAACCGGAACACCACCTTCATGACCTACAACCTGATGCACCTCGCATCGTTGTTGCGCGCCGCCGGAGGGGTCCCTGCCTACGGCAATCAACGCTCACTTTGGGACGCCGGTTCACGATTCGGGTTCCCGAATCCCGAATACCGCTGAGGGTCCTACCTATTCGGGTCCAGGCGAGGGATGGGTGGTGTCCAAGACCGGGCACCCGCTCGACTTGCAGAGGATCCTCAGGGGTTGGGCGCCACCACCGTGCGAATGTCGATCTCGGAAGACAACGTTCGGTGTACGGGGCACTTGTCGGCGATGTCGAGTAGTCGTGCGCGCTGTTGGTCGCTTAGGTCGCCCTCGAATCGTATTTCTCGCTCGATACGGTCGACCATGCCGGATTCAGTGTCGCAGTGCGCGCAGTCACGGGCGTGTATCCGGGAGTGACTCAGCTCGACGCTGACTCGTTCCAGCGGCCAGCCTTTGCGGTCTGCATACAAGCGCACGGTCATGGATGTGCAGGCGCCCAGTCCGGACAGCAGCAGATCGTAGGGTGTGGGGCCGGTGTCGTCGCCCATCGGTCGGGGTTCATCGGCGACGAGTTGGTGCCCACCTGCGGTGATGCGCTGCACTAGTTTGCCCGAAGGGGACTCCGTTACCCTGACCACGCCCTCACTGGCGGGCTGGGCGGCAGGCGCTGGGTCGCCCCGATCTGCGGGAAGGTATCTGCTTGCCCAGGAGGCGATGACGTGCACGACGTAGTCGGCGTCGGCCTTCCGGGTGAGCAGATGATCGGCGCCGTCGATTGCCACGAAGGACTTCGGATGTAGGGCCGCCTCGAAGATTTGGCGGGCATTGTCGACCTCTACGAGTTCGTCGGTTGGCGAGTGAAGGACCAACAGGGCGGCGTCCAGGTTTCGGATCCGGTCCCGCTGCGGTTGGGTGGCGACGTCGTCGAGGAATTCGCGGCGGATGCGGAACGGCCTGCCCCCAAGGAACACCTCAGCGGCACCGGATGCCTCGATCTCGTCGACTGCCGCAGGCATCAACTTCAGGGGTTCGTTGCGAGGAACCCCGGTCGTTTTAGGGCCGGGAGGAATCGCAACCGACGTTAGTTGGGGCGTTTCTGGTTTTCGATGTAGTCCTTGACCACTGATAGTGGTGCTCCGCCGCAGGATCCGGCGAAGTAGGAGGGTGACCAGAAGTGTTCGCCCCAGAGGTATTGGCGGATGTGGCGGGGGAATTCTTGGCGCAGCCGGCGAGCGGAGACGCCTTTGAGGCTGTTGACTAGTCGGGAGAGCGCGACTTTTGGTGGGTAGTGCACGAGTAGGTGGACGTGGTCGGTTTCGCCGTTGAATTCGCGCAGTTCGGCGCCGAAATCGGTGCAGACTTCGGCCATGATCTCCTCGCAGCGGTCCAGGATCGCTGAGGTGAACGGCCCGCGGCGATATTTCGGGGTGAAGACCAAGTGAGCGTGTAGGTTGTAGACGACCGATCTGCCTCTGCGTACGTCGGGATCTGGCTCCCATCGTGGTGACATAGACCAACCCTAAAGGCGTCATGGGACGTTTTGTCGGTAGGGGTGGCTATGGTGACGGTGTGAAGCAGGTAGTGCAGGTTCGGCTGGAGGCCAACAGCGCCCAGCTGGATGCGCTTACCCGCACGCTGATCGCGTGCAACCAGACAGCGGACCTGGTCTCGCAGATCGCCCACACCCAGAAGGTGTACCGGGGCCGGGACCTTCGGGCGATCAGCTACGCACAAGCTCGCCAGCACGCCGACCTGGGGTCACAGGTCGCCCAGTCGTGTATCCGCAAGGTCGCCGACTCCTACACCACGCTGAAGGCCAATCTACGCAACGGCCGCTACGGCACACCGGGCAGCAAGCGCCGAACCAAAGTCGAGGCCTCGCCGATCGGGTTCGGTTCACTGGCCGCTCAACCCTTCGATGACCGCTGCCTGTCCTGGGCCCACGATCTGGCCAGCGAGACTGGCGGGACGGTGTCGATCTGGACCGTTGACGGGAGGATGAAAGGTCTGCGGTTCACTGGCGCCAGGGATCAGGTCGCGCTGCTGCGAGCCCATCGCAGCGGTGAGACCGACCTGGTGATCCGCCGCCGCAGCCGCGGCGGACAGCTGTGCGCCTATTTGATCGCCACCCTTGAGTTGCCCGATACTCCGCTGCGCACCGGGGCACACCTCGAGGTCGAAGAGGGTTGGGTTGGAGTCGATCTGGGCATCGAAAACATTGCCGTCACCAGTGATCGGCCACTGGCTAAGGAGTTGATGGACAACTACGGCGCCGGTGCGCCCGACGGGCCGGCGGGCCGCGGCAGTGTCAAAGACCGCCGTACCCGCAACCGTGAGACACGGGAGAAACTACAGAAGAAGAACACCAAATCGGCGAAACGTCTGCTGCGCAAGCGCGCCCGCAAAGAGGCCCGCTTCGCCGCCGACGTCAACCACCAGATCTCCACGAGGATCGTGGCCGAGGCTGAACGCACCGGACGCGGGATAGCGGTCGAAGAACTGACCGGTATCCGCGAACGGGTACGGCTCCGCAAGCCCCAACGTGCCACACACGCCAGCTGGGCCTTCGCCCAGCTCGGCGCTTTCCTCACCTACAAAGCAGCCCGCGCCGGAGTGCCGATGGTCCAAGTGGACCCCGCGCACACCAGCCAGCGCTGCACCGACTGCGGCCACATCGACAAACGAAACCGGACCAGCCAGGCCAAGTTCCTTTGTCGAGCCTGCGGATTCACCGCAGAACACGCAGACATCCTCGGAGCCGACAACATCGCACTCCGAGGTCCAGACACCTGGGCCCAGTCAACGGCCCCTAGCGCGGCGTGACACCTGGCAACCAGCCAGGGATAACAGCTGCAAGCCCGGTTCCTTCAGGACCGGGTAGTTGACTGTCAGCGAAGTGACAGTGTCGATATTCGGGGACGCATCACGACGGCCGTGCCCATCCGCCGCGAAAGCGAGCAGATTCACCCAGAGGGCATGATGACAGCACGATGCGAGAGCCGCGGCGACAACCGGGAGACATGATGTCCGAACACCAAGACGGGCCGATCCGCCAGGCGCTACGCGCTTTGGGCGGCGGGGACGCCGGGGAAGACACCCAAGTCCGACACGCTGCCTGGGTGGCCCGATGTGTGGGCCGTGGCACTACCGTCCCGTTGCTTCGCGGCGACGTCGCGGCGTTGGCGGGCACCCTGGGTGCTCGGCAATTCGAACCTGGCGCAGTTCTTTTCGCTGAAGGCCATTCTTCGGCCGGGGTGTGGATCGTTCGCCACGGGCAGGTCGAACTCGCCGTCGGTTCCGGGCGCCGACGTGCGGTCGTGGACGTGCTCCGGCCAGGCGACGTCGACGGAGACATACCGCTTCTGCTGGCGATGCCGATGGCGTACACGGCGCGGGCGATCGGTGAGTGCACCTGCCTGTATCTGGATCAGGCAGCGTTCGAGAACCTGCTCGCCAGCCACCCCGCCATCGCTCGCCGATGGCTGTCGTCGGTCGCGCAGCGAGTGGCTGCCGGCCATTCCCGTCTAATCGCCATGCTGGGTCGCCCACTACCCGCACAGACCGCGCAGCTGCTACTCGATGAGTCCGTGGATGGCTCCGTTCACCTGGCCCAACGCACACTGGCAGCGATGCTCGGTGTGCAGCGGCCATCCCTCAACAAGATTCTCAAGGAGTTCGAACGCCACGGGCTGATCACCATCCACTACGCAGGAATCGAAATTGCAGACACCGACGGCCTACGAGCCAAGGCCGCATGACCGTACCCGGCGGTATCGTGCTGGCGATGGCCAAATGACCGTTGAAGTCCCCGGTGTGCGTGCTCGGAACAGCGACATTGATCTCGTCGTCGTCAGGTCCATCCGGCACCTGCCCGCCGGTATGGGGGCGAAAGAACTCGCCTAACGAGTCGAATTGTTCACATAGCAGATGCTGGGAACATGTAGACAGCCAACATTATTGAGCGTCTGAGGTAATGCCGAACTGCCCGATCATCTGTTGTGCAGATGCGAAATGCACACGCAGGGCGGGTGATGTCGAGGGCGACATGGAACTCGATCGTACCGGCGAGGTTGTTAGTGAACACTCCGATTCGTGGCCGCCGGGAAGGCTTGGTGCCCGTCACTGGGTTTCCGTAGCGAGGGGGAGCAAGGATTCCCCCGACACTGCACAACGAGGAGCACAACCATGTCATCTACCGTCACCGCGCACACCGATATCAAGGCTGGCTTCGGGCGCACCCTGGTCGTCGGCGCCATCGCCGGGGTGATCGCGTCCCTGGTCGTGGCGATGTTCGCTATGGTCGCCGCCGCCACCTACCAACAC
>CAXMSM010000243.1:0-9487 GCA_964195655.1 uncultured Gammaproteobacteria bacterium
CACCCGAATCCGCCTGCACCAGCATGCAGTTGCACCTTCAGGTCTCCCCCGCGGACTTCGCCAGCAACTGGAACGCCGCCCAGGTGCTGGCCGGTCCTCAGTTGGCGCTGGGTGCAAACTCGCCGTATTTCTTCGGTCATCACCTGTGGTCAGAGACGCGCATCGAGTTGTTCGCCCAAGCCACCGACACACGCCCCGATGAGCTCAAGACCCAGGGTGTGCGCCCCCGAGTGTGGTTCGGAGAGCGCTGGATCACCTCGATCTTCGACCTGTTCGAGGAGAACGTGCGCTACTTCCCCTCGCTGCTGCCCGAGTTGTCCGACGAGGACCCGGTGGCCGAACTGGCGCAGGGGCGCGCTCCCCGACTTTCAGAACTGCGGCTGCACAACGGCACCATCTATCGATGGAATCGGCCGGTGTACGACGTCGTAGAACAAGGCGGGGTCGGTCGGCCGCATCTTCGGGTCGAGAACAGAGTGCTGCCCGCGGGGCCAACGGTGCAGGACATGATGGCCAACTCCGCCTTCTATTACGGGGTGCTGCGGGCAATGTCGGAGGAAGACCGGCCGCTGTGGACGAAGATGAGTTTCGCTGCGGCGAAGGCTAATTTCGTTTCCGCGGCACAGCACGGTATGGATGCGCGGCTGTACTGGCCGGGGCTGGGTGAGGTGACGCCCGACGAGTTGGTCCTGCGGCAACTACTGCCGCTGGCCGAGGAGGGCCTGCGCCGGTGGGAGGTCGCCGCCGACGTGCGCGACCGCTACCTCGGGGTGATCGAGGGACGCGCAAAGACGGGCCGCAACGGTGCGGCGTGGCAGTCAGCCGCGGTAGGCGCGCTGCAGGGGCGCGGATTCAGCCGGCCCGATGCGCTCGCAGAGATGCTGCGGTTGTACTGCGAGCGGATGCATTCCAACGACCCGGTACACACCTGGGACGTGCCGTCCTGAGGGCTGTCCGGCGTACCGTCGTTGCCATGGCCGACAACATTGATGGGATGAACTGGGACGACGTCTATCGGGGCGAGACTGAATTCGACGGGCCGCCACCGTGGAACATCGGTGAACCCCAACCGGAACTGGCTGCGGTGATCAAGTCGGGCAAGGTGCGCAGCGACGTGCTGGACGCGGGCTGCGGGCACGCTGAACTGTCCCTGACCCTGGCCGCCGACGGATACACCGTCGTGGGCATCGAGCTGACACCGACGGCGGTGGCGGCAGCCACCAAGGCTGCGCAGGAACGTGATCTGCCCAATGCCACCTTTGTGCAGGACGACATCACGACGTTCACCGGTTTCGACGGCAGGTTCAACACGATCATCGACTCGACGCTGCTCCATTCACTGCCCGTGGAGGGCCGCGACGGTTATCAGCAGTCGGTGTACCGCGCTGCCGCACCCGGGGCGTCCTACTACGTATTGGTGTTCGCGGAAGGGGCCTTCCCTGCCGAACTCGACACCAAGCCCAACGCGGTGACCGAAGACGAGTTACGTGCTGCGGTCGGCAAGTACTGGCACATCGACGAGGTCCGCCCGGCGTTCATCCACGCCAACCCGATGCCGATGCCCGGCGCCCCGTTCCCGATGCCGGACCACGAGTCCGACGAGCAGGGCCGGATGAAGCTCCCGGCGTTCCTGCTCAGCGCACACAAGGCCCCGTAGCGCTCACCATGCCGGTGATCACGACGCGGCCAGCGCTTCAGCGAGCGTTTCCAGTTCGGCGTCGGTGACGTCGACGTGAGGCGAGACCCGAAGTGCCGGCTGCGTCATCTCCCGCGGTGCCCGTTCCAGGCCGAGGAACGTCGTCAGGATCGAGTGCTCGGCGAGTAGGCGCGCCCGCACCTCCATGGGATCGACACCGTCGGGCGGTCGCAGCGTGGTAGTGGCGCTGGGCTCATGCGTGGGCTCGATGACGCTCCAACCCGGGACCTTCGCCAGCGCGGTACGGGTGGCCGCACCGACCTCACGCAGCCTTGCCTGCATGTTCGTTGGGCCCATGGCGATGTGTTCGCCGAGTGCTACCGAGAGTCCGACGTGCAGGCCGATGTTCTTCTCCGCGTAGCTCAATCGCAGCATGGTCGATTCGGAGAGTAGCCCGGGGCGGGTGGCGAGCATCCCCACTCCCCGTGGGCCTGCCGCCCATTTCCGTGCCGACGAGTACAACGCATCGGCGCCGATGCCCGCACAGTCCAGATGAGCGAACCCCTGGGCGGCGTCGACGATCATCGGTATGCCCTCAGAACGGCACACGGCAGCCATATCGTGGGCCGGTTGCACGATCCCGGTGTGGCTGCCCAGCACGGTGAAGTGCACGAGCGACGGTGGATCCGCCGCCAGCGCAACCGCAGCCGCGTCCACGTCCACTCGGCCCGCGCCGTCGACCGGTAGTGCGCGAACCTCGAACCCCTGCAGTGCCATCAACAGCAGATTGGGGCCGAACTCGCCGGGCAGACAAGCCAGCGTGCGTTCACCCGCCCAGTCGCCCAATAGGATGTCGAGCGCGTTGTGGGATCCGGCGGTGAAGACGACGTCGGCGTCTACCATCCCGGTCAGTGCCCGCACCGCGGCACGGCCTGCGTCGAGGGCCGGTGCGGCGGCTTCCGCAGCCACATAGCCACCCACTTCTGCTTCGTGGCGGGCGTGCCGGGCAGCAGCGTCCATGGCGGCGAAGCTCTGCCGCGAACAGGCCGCGCTGTCGAGGTGCACACCGGCGGCTGGCGGTCGCACCGCGCGCCAACTGTCGGAGAGCGTCACATCCTCAACCACATCACGTCAGCGGCCACGTCACAAGACCGAGAGCGACAGGCCGAAGTCACCGGCTTCGTCGGTCCACCAATGGGTGCGGCGCAATCCGGCGGCCGCCAACTCGGCATCCACGCCGGAGCGGCGGAACTTGCACGACACCTCGGTGAGTATCTCCTCGCCGTCGGCGAAGTCGATATCGAGGGCGAGCGCGCCGATGTGCACGCGCTGCGGGCGGGTCGACCTCAGCCACATTTCGATACGCTCCTCGGCATCGTTGAACCGGGCGACGTGTTCGAAGGCGTCGATGTCGAAGTCGGCACCGAGTTCTCGATTCACCACCGTAAGCACATTGCGGTTGAACCGCGCCGTCAACCCGTCGGTGTCGTCGTAGGCGCGAATCAACCGACCGGTGTCCTTGACCAGATCGGTGCCCAGCAGCAGCGAGTCGCCGGGTTGGAGGATCTCGGCGACCGAGGCCAGAAAGGCGGCACGAGGACCCGGGGTCAGATTCCCGATGGTGGATCCCAGGAATGCCACCAGCCGGCGACCGGTGGTGGGGATTTGTCCCAGGTGTTCTTCGAAATCACCACAGACAGCGTCGATTTCGACTCCTGGATACTCCTGCTCGATCGCCGCGCCTGACACAGTCAGCACGCTGACATCCACATCGAAAGGAACGAACCGACGCAGTGATCCACCTTTCCGCAACGCGTCGAGCAGCATGCGTGTCTTCTCCGAGGTTCCGCTACCCAATTCCACGAGCGTGTCGGCGCAGGCGGCAGCCGCGATTTCATCGGCGTGCGCCCCAAGGATCTGCGCCTCGGCGCGGGTCGGGTAATACTCGGGAAGTCGAGTGATCTGGTCGAACAGGTCACTGCCCACCGAGTCGTAAAACCATTTGGGTGGCAACGACTTCGGAGTCTGCATCAGACCGTTCCGCACGTCTCGACGTAGCGCCTTGTCGGCTGCGTCGGCGGCCAGATAGTTGGTAATCGAGAAAAGGGATGCAGACATCACGGTCCTTTCAGGGCTGTGAGCTGCACGCGCCCGTCGACGACTTCCACGAGGTGGCGATCCGGAATCTCCTGCCAGGCAGGATCGTCGTCGTAGGGCTCACTGGCCAGTACGACTCCGTCGTCTCGGTGCCGCACCGACAGAGTGTCACCCCAGGTGGTGGCGACAAGTCGGGAACCGTTGGCAGCCAGGATGTTCAGCCGGGCTTTAGGGTCATCAGCCGCCACCTCTGCGATGGTGTCAGCCAGTGCGTTCACGCCACGTTCGAAGATCAGCGCTGCAAGCAGGGCGCTGTCGTTGGTCGACTCCGCGCGCGTGGATACGGGCAGCACCGCCCGGTCGACGATTCCGTTGTGCGACAGCAGCCACGTCCCGTCTGTGAACGGCGCCGAGGCCGACGGTTCGATCGGCATGCCCACACTGGCCGAGCGCACCGCCGCGACCACGCATCGACTGACCAGAGCGGGCGCCACCGAGGCGAATGACGCGTCACCCCAGAGCGGTGAGGCACTGCGCCACCGCCGGGGCACCGCAGCATCGGAGCCGCCCCCCGAGTCGTCCCCTGCCCTTCGGGCGTGGGCCCAGCGCTCCTGCCCCCGGGGATCGAAGAAACCCACTCCCCAACCGTCTGCGTTCATCAGACCGTGCTTCTGCCGGCGTGGTGCGTAGGACTGGACCAGCAGCCCCGAGGGCTGGTCGAGTACCAGCGAGGCCACCGACACGGGGGCGCCGAGCCAGCCCAGATGCCTACACATGCGCATCCCATGCCAGGCGCACACCGGAGAATATCTGCCGGCGGATCGGATGGTCCCAGTTGCGGAAGCTGGGTCGCAGGATGCCTGGCGCGACCGCCCATGACCCGCCACGCAGCACCCGGTAGTCGCCGGTCCCCGCACCCTCGAAGAAGGGTTCGGAGTACTGGTCGTAGACCATCGGGGTGAAGCCTGGCCACGGCCGCAGCGGCGATGTCGTCCATTCCCACACGTCACCCAGCATCTGTTCAACCCCGTAGGCCGACGCGCCGGCGGGATATGCGCCGACCGGTGCCGGACGTAAGGCATCACCTCCCAGGTTCGCCAGTTCAGCGGTGGGTTGTGTAGCGCCCCACGGGTATCGGCGTCGCGAATGGGTCTGCGGATTCCACGCGCAAGCCTTCTCCCACTCCAACTCAGTGGGCAGGCGCGCTCCCGCCCATGCTGCGTAGGCCTCGGCCTCGTAATAGGTGACGTGCTGGACTGGTTCGTCGGCGGGGATGTCTTCGACGTGGCCGAAGCGCATCCGGGTGCCGTCGCCGTTCCAGGACAGCGGGGCCGTCAGGCCGGCCTGCTCGCGGTGTGCCCAGCCTGCCGCCGACCAGAAGCGGGGGTGGTGGTAGCCGCCGTCGTCGATGAACTTCCGCCACTCGTCATTGGTCACCGGCACCCGGCCGATCCGGAAGGCAGGAATGTCGACGACGTGGGCGGGACGTTCGTTGTCCAGCGCGTACGGCTCAGTCGCAGCATCCACTCCGAGAACGAACTCGCCTGCCGGCACCAGAGCCGACGTCCCGGCCAGGCCGGCCCGTCCCGCGGGTAACGCGGTGCCACGCTCGAACAGCGGCGCCCCGAGTCGCAGATTCAGCGCCTGCAGCATCGTCTCGTCGTGCTGGTTCTCATGACTGGCCACCATCCCGAAAGTGAACGCGTCGGGGTGCCCGTCGGGCAGTGCGTCCAGCACATCGAGTGCCTTGCCGCGCACCGTCGCGCAGTAACCGCGGGCGGCCGCGGGCGAGAGCAGTGGTAGGGCGGCCCTGCTGGCCCGGGAGTGCACGAACGCGTCGTAGAGCCTGTCCACCTTCGGGGCCAGCAGACCCGGCCGGTCTGGGTCGCCCCCGCGCAGCAGCCACAGCTCCTCCTGCTGGCCGATGTGGGCCAGGTCCCAGACCAGCGGGCTCATCAGCGGGTCGTATTGACGACGCACCTCGGCGTCGCCGAAGTCGACGAGTCGCAGCGTGCGATTCCTGGCCGCGGTCAGCTCGCCGGCGAGTACGTCGTGTGATGTCACAGCGCCCCCCGTGCCACATCAGTGACCGCCTCGGCGATCCCGCACCGGACCGCCCGGTCGGCGAAGTCGTCGGCGGGGCTACGTCCCTGCTCGACCGAACTCACAAGCAGCCGCATGGATTCCTCTAGCTCGGGCGGCACGCGTTGGGCCGCCTCCCGCACGCATCGCAGCGCGGCATCATGCAGTCGCCAGTCGCGAAGACCGACCTGGGCGGCGCGGTCCCACGCTGTGGCCACCGATTCAGTCGCCTCGGCGGCGACGTCCGAAGCCGCCGCATCGTCTAGCAGGGTTGTCAGGGTGAAGACCATGGCGGGCCAGATCGAGTCCGGCACGCTGTCCAGGTAACGCACCTCCAGGAACCCGCGTGGCCGCACCGGCGGGAACAGCGTTGTGAGGTGATAGTTCAGATCGGCGATGGTGGGCCGGCGCTCGTCGAGCAGTACCCGCCCGTCGGCCCAGTCCGCGAACGGCACCCACTGCGTGACGGGCGTCGGATCCGGACTGTGCACGAGCATGACCGGCGCGCGCAACGCATAACGGGCCCAGTCGTTGGCGGGGTCGTCTCCGCTTTCGCCCAGGATCGGCCCGCACCGCGCCGAGTCCAGTTGGCTCCACACCCGCTGACGCGTGGAGCGCCAGCCGGTGAATCTGCCGCCAAGCACCGGGGAGTTCGCGGCGATCGCGACCATCGTCGGGCCCAGTGCGTGCGCCAACCGCACCCGATCAGCCCACGCCGCACGAGGACCAGCCTCGACGTTGACTTGAATCGATGCCGTGGAAGTCATCATCGCCGCGCCCGCCGCGCCGGTCTGGCTGGCGCGGAAGAACTGCTCCATTGCGTGGTATCGCGCACCGGGATTGACCCGGGCGGCGGGCCGCAGCGGGTCAGCGCCCAGCAACACGAGTCCGAATCCGGCCTGAGCGAAGGACGTGCAGAGCACCGCCCGGTCCAACCTCATCGCCACGATCGCAGACACCACATCGCGGCACGGCGGACCCGAGAGTTCGACCGCGCCACCGGGCTCCACAGTGACCACGCTGCCGCCCGGCAGTAGCGGTAGCGCCGAGATCACCGACTTCAGTTCGTCCCACCCGGGCCGCCGCAAAGGAACGGCCAGGTCGTAGCAGTGCGCCTCGACCTCAAGCCCGACCCGCCCCACCGGACCATGGTCCGCGCAGCCGTCAACAAGGTGCTGCGCGGCGACCTCGACGCTGGTCAGTTCGGCACTAGTCAATTCGGCACCGCTGAATTCCATGGTCCGGGACATCTCAAGCGGCCTCCAGGTGAAGTCGCGCTACTGACCGAGGGTGTTCTGCATGGCTCCGGCGAGGACGTTGACCGCCGGACCGCCGTTACCCGACTGACAGACCTTGGCCTGCAGCAGCACGTTCTCCCGTTTGCGGGTGGTCACGAAACACCGCCGATCGGTGCCGGCCTCCTGCTTGACCCAATCGGCGTCCGTCGCACTCGGCGGGCCGCCGTTGAACGTCCAGACCTGGGTCGTGAAGTTGTCCAGATGCATGGCAGTGGTCTGCCCGTTGCACCCCACGGTCCGGTCGACGACGCGGGCAAACGCACGGTCGGCGGCTTCAGGCGTGGCGAAGACGCCCACCGCTTGTTTGACGAAGTGCGTTATGTCGGTGGCAGATTCCTGCGTGACCGCACCGTTGAACGCCGCCAGGTCTGGGTCGTTGTATACGTCGGGCAACCCGATATCCGCCCAGTTGTTGCACGCCGGGTTGTCGACGTAGAAGGACTGGAACGGGTTGGTGAACGTCCACTCGAACCCCATGCGTGCGCCGACGATGTTGCCGACCGAGCCCTTCGGGAACACGGCGTAGTTCACCACCCCGGGATCGGACGGCCGCGCCGACGCCGGAGCGGCAGGCGCCAGGGCCAGCCCCGCGCCAATTGCGAGGCCGACCGCAAGGACCTTAATGTCACACCTTCGCGGCAAGCTTGACATCGATGTTGCCGCGCGTGGCCTTGGAGTACGGGCAGACACCGTGTGCCTTTTCCATCAGATCCTCGGCGACCCCCTGCTCGAGACCAGGCAGGTAACCGATCATCTCAGCGGCCAGCCCGAATCCGCCCTCGGAATCCTTGCCGAATCCGACCTTGGCGGTGATGCCGCTGGCATCGTCGAGCGTGATTTTCTCGTTCTTTGCGACCAACCGCAGCGCACCCAGGAAGCATGCGGCGTAACCCGCCGAGAACAGCAGTTCGGGGTTCACCCCTTCACCGTTGCCACCCATCTCCTTCGGGTGCCGGGTGTCGAGGTCGATCTTTCCGTCGGCGGATTTCACGTGGCCGTCGCGGCCTCCATCGGTGGCTGTGGACTCTGCGGTGTAAACGACATCAATACTCATGGGTCCGATCATGCCAGCCGACCCTAGCCGGGCTCGTCAGTACTAGAGGCTGGCACCCGCACCCTCCTCGATTTTCTTGTCAGCTCGGGGTCGACGCTGTGCCAGTACTCGGACACTCGCGGGGGCACCGGTTCACGCAGACCCTGCGATGGATGTTCACGCAGACCCTGCGATGCATGACCGATGATGTTGTGGGCCAGTCGGTCCCGAGTTTCATCGCCAGTCAGGGGCGCGGAGGTGCGGTCGGGGGTGGGGGTCCGGCGGGGGTACGTGGAGGTCCGGCCGGGGTATCGGAACCACCCGGTCCGCCGGGCGACCGCGGGAATTCGATGATCGGGCCGCCAGGGCCGAACGGTCCGTGGAAGCCAGGACGC
The DNA here is from genome assembly GCA_964195655.1 of uncultured Gammaproteobacteria bacterium. Classification (GTDB taxonomy): domain Bacteria; phylum Actinomycetota; class Actinomycetes; order Mycobacteriales; family Mycobacteriaceae; genus Mycobacterium. The sequence continues at coordinate 8,542 of CAXMSM010000243.1, forward strand.
CGCTCGAACTCGCCGCGCGGTCCCATCGGCGGCATCGCAGGACCGGAGCGCGACCCCATCTCGTGGCCCCCTCGGTGATGACCGCGCGGACCGTCACCAACCTGTTTACCGACGACGAACCCCGTGCCGAAGATGACCACCACGATGAACAACGATCCAGCGACGATCCCTACCCACGCGGCGACTTTGTTCAATCGGCTGGATTCCTGGACGTATACCGGCTGCGGCGGCACCATCGGGCCCAGCGTCGGCGCAGGGGCCGACGGCGGGGCTAGAACCGGACCGGTCGCGGGCTCGGAGTTATCGGGAGGCTGCTCGGAAGGCACGGTTGGTTCGCTCATGGCTTGAATCCTGCGGGTGCAATCGATGTGTGCGTTCTGAATTGGCTATGAATCAGCTGTGAAGATCCGGGGAGGGCTCGGCGACGCCTCGCGCGCCGGCTCAGCGAACTGAACCCGGAGGATGCGGTAACCCCAGTAGAGGACGAACCACGGAAACACCAGCCAGGGCCCGTTGAGGATGATGAATTTGACGCCGAGATCCATGAAGGTCGGGTTGACGTTTTCAAACCCGTTCAAGATCTCGGTGAGGTAGTAGTACCAAGTCAGGACTGTCTCCACGACAGCGACAGCCATCACCATCAGCGTTCCCAGCGGGCGTTGGAATTTCGACCTGAAGAGCAGGAACAGTCCGACTGCGCCGATTACTCCGTTGATGACCGAGAGCACTTCGATCGACAGGAAATCGGTGGTGGGGTTGTAGTAGCGCAAGTCGCCGCCGTCGATGTAGCCCCACCACGGGTATGCCCAGGCCGCATTCTGGCTGGCCGATATCGACTTGTGTAGCAGGACCCACAACCCCTCCCAGATGAAGTGGGTCAGGACCGAGGCGATGAGGTAGGGCACGACCACCATGTGGATGCGTCGCATGTGGGTCCACCGCCGCA
>CAXMSM010000244.1:0-4840 GCA_964195655.1 uncultured Gammaproteobacteria bacterium
GCCAGGTCCGCTGACCCGCCGGCTACTTCGGGGCGTTCAACTCATTGAGCGCCCGTTCGGCGCCCCGATTCAGCGGCACCGGTTCGGTGTCACGCGCAGTATCCAAACTGATGCTGGGCTCACATCCTGCATCTTTACCAATTGCGTTGTGATGTCAATGAAGACGTTGTGATGTCAATGAAGACAACGTCATTGCGCGCCGACGTCACCAGGTCAGTGATACCCGGAGTGGGCAGTCCGCCGGACCAGAACAACGCATCGATCGAACCGTCCTTCATCCCGTCGACCGTCTTGGTGAGATCAAGTCGCTGGGCGGCGATGTCGGATTGCGGGTTCAGCCCCGCCGATTCGAGCAGCCGCCTGGCGATGACTTGGGTCCCCGATCCCGGTGATCCGGTGGAGATCCGCTTGCCGCGCATGTCGGCGATGGAGGTGGTGCCACTGTCGGACCTGGCGATCACCTGCGTGTAGTTGGGGTAGATGCGTGACATAGCTTGCACAGGTTGCTTTTCACCCTCGAAGCTGTCCTTGCCTTCGACGACGTCGGGTGCGGTGTCGGCAAGTGCGAACGCCAACTGATAACTGCCGCCGACCAGTTGCTGAATGTTCTGCACCGATGCCCCGGTCTCGGCGGCGGTCGCCTTCACCCTGCCGACGGTGGCAGCCGAGATCTGCTCCACATAAGCGATTGGGTGCCAGTCTCGCGCCACGCCTGGATGTCGATTTTGAGGGCAGCAACGGTCCAATTGAATGCTTTGCCCCGCGCACCGAAATGCCGCGCCAACGAACGGGCCTGATCCTCGGTCGGGTCCAGCGTGAACCCGAACGCCTGCACCGCCCAGCCCTCGGGAACCTCGAACTTCGCCATCAGGCCGCGCCCCGCTCCTCGGTCACTGCCGCAGCTGCCAGTGCACGCTCGGCGCGGTCGGCCCAGGCGGTTGTTGATCTTGGCTTAGCCGTGGTCAGGCGGTGGCGGTCTGGTTGTGCGGACGTGTCCAGATGTGCTGCCAGTGGTAACTCGCGTGACCGGGGCGGCGCGCACAACGGTGACCGCCGCGGTGGCGGAACTGGCGGCCGGCGGAGGCGAGGATTCGGCGACAGGGCGGGTGCGCCGGCTGCGTCCCGACAACTGCCGGGCGGCCCACTTGGCAAGGCGCGGGCGCTCGATCTTGGAGTTGTGGCGCGGATCCACCGGCAGTTTGCGCTTGAAGAGGATGGCATGGATCTTGTTCGCCATCTCGGAATCTGCAGCCAGCGCGAGCAGTTCCCGGTGCAAGCCGGCGAGCTCGTCCTTGCCCACACCTGGCTCGACCTCGACGCAGAGGACCGGCAGCTCGCCCGCCGGTCCGGGGACTCCCACCAGCCCACTTCGCCTCACCATCGAGTGAGCGTCGAAGAGCGGCTCGACTTGCAGCGGGAAGACGTTCCCACCAGCTGCCATCACCCGCTGCGACACCCGACCGCAGACCCAGAGCCGGCCCTGCGCGTCGAGGTAACCGACATCCCCGAAGCGGTGCCAGTTCCCTTGCGGGTCGGGCACCTTGTTCTTGCGCGTGCTCTCGGGATCGAGATAGTACTCGGGGCTTACGTGCTCGCCCCGCACCAGGATTTCGCCGACCTGCCCCGTGGGCAACTCCGAGGATTTCTCGATGGAGTCGATGGGCCCGTCAACGATGTCGACGATCTTTAATTCGACGCCCGGCAGGGCATAACCCACACAGATACCGGCACCCTGCTCGGTCATGTTCGACAAGCCGTGAAGGTGCTCGCGACTGCCCATCTCGGTCGACGGCATGGCCTCGGTGGCTCCGTAGTTCGCCGCCAACTCTCCGTCGGGAGCCATCACCGCGCCCAGCATTCTTTCGACCGGACCAGAGATCGGCGCCCCAGCCCCGATGACTCGTTTCAGAGAGTGCATCCTCAGGTTGCGCGCAAGCGCTTCCCGGGCCAGGTTCTCGATCAGGATCGGCGCGGCGAAAAACGACCCGACCTGACAGTCGTTGATGACCTGGATCAGGGCGGCCGAGTCCACCTGGGCCGGGCCCTGCCGGGCAAAGTCGATGGGCGGCACCACCATTGTGCCGCCGGCACTGATTGGGATGAACAGGAACGCGGGGAAGACGGCCATATCCACCGGAACCTCGTTGTCCGGATCCCAGCGCCAGCTGTGGTGCGCATTGCGGAACACCTGGCAGAAGTTGCGATGCAAGTAGAGCGAGGGTTTCGCCGGTCCGGTGCTGCCGGTGGTGTAGAGAACTGCGCAGGGATCGTCCGGCCCGACTTTTGGTGGTTCCGGATCGGCGGGGGCTTGTTTTCGCAGCGACCTGATCGATCGCGCGCCGGGGAAGGGTGGAGACCCCGTGATAGTGCGGGCTCCCGGCAAGAGTGGGCTTCCCGTGAGAACAAGCTTCCGGAGGTCGCGAGGACCCCATCCGAAGATGATCCGTCCGAGATGCGCGAGCGCGGTGCCCAGGAATGCCTCCGGCTTCACGCGTCTGAGCCGTTCCGCGATGTTGCGATAGCCGACCGCGGGGTCGATCCAGATGGAGAAGGCGCCCACCCGCGTGAGGGCCACGCCCATGACGCAGGCCTCGTAGCTGGGAGGCGCCATGCAGACGATTCGGGTTAGCTCGGCAATGCCCATCTCGCGCAGCCCTACGGCGACCGACTCGGCGTCGGCCGACAGCTCGGCGTAGGTGTGGCGCTTGTAGCGGCGCGTGGCGTAGCCCTGCCAGCCGTCCAGGTCGATGACCGCGATGCGCTCAGGGTCCTCGCGCGCGACCCGCAACACGATGTCGGCGAGGTTGAAGATGTCGTCGGGAAATGGCTCCATCTCAGGTTTGCGTCGCCGCGGCAGCCTGCAGGAACCCATCGATGATTGAAGCGACCTCATCCGGCTGCTCCAGCATCAGCAGGTGCCCGCTTTCGGGTAGCCATTCCTGGCGTGCCGGGTGGAGGGTCGAGTTCAGGCGACGTCCCGCCACGGGCGAGACGATCTTGTTCTTCAGCCCCCAGATGGTGCAGATGGGCGGGAACCCCTGCTGCGGCGCGAGGTTATCGATGACCGAGTAATTCTCCAGGTCGTCGAGCACCCCGAGCAGCGACTCCACCTGGCCGGTGGCCGCATAGGGGCCGCAGAGTTCGGGGTTGCGATGGAGCTTGAGGGCTCGGCCCCGTGGGCCCAGCTGGAATAGGGTGGCGACCGAGCCGATGCCGTTGGTGAGCTTCAGATGCCCGAGCATCCGGTACACCTGCCGATTGATTCCGGGCATCCGCTCCCGCAGCCACAGGAACGGTCCCAGCCAGCCACCCAGGAACGTCGACTCGGTGAGCGGGTTGCAGAGCACCAGGGCCCTCACCTTATCCGGATGGCGGTCAGTGAACGCAAGGGAGATGGCGCACCCCATGCAGTTGCCCACCAACGCGACCTTCTCCAATCCGCGTGAGCTGACGAACTCCTCCAGCATCGCTACGTAGTTGTCCAAGGTGTAGCCCGCGCCGGGCTTGGCCGAGTTGCCGAACCCCAGCAGGTCAAGGGCGAAGATCTCGTACTCTCCGGCCAGTCTGTCCGCCACTTCCTCCCAGATGGCATGCGACGCGCCTCCGTTGTGAAGCATGATCACCGGCTCACCCTGACCGGTGTGCTCATACGTGATCGAAAATCCCCGAAAGTCGAAGCTCTCCAACGCAATCCGCCCCCGAACCTGTGGTCGTCGCGACACCGCCGCCTTGCACGGCGACCTTCCGCCCGACCGAGCCTGTTTCTCGATGTAATCACGGCACCTAGCCCGCGGGTAGGGGCCGAAGTCCTCTACCCGAAAGCCATTCGTCGGGGTGAGACACAACCGCATGATGCCCGACACGGTGTAGGTTCTCATTTCTGACTGCACCAGTACGTCGCGTTGAACTGCGCTTCTCTCGTTTGTCTCACCGCCGCTGCACCGGTATTTGTCTCACGAAGCGCTGCATTTCCTAGCTAGCTCACCGGCGCGATCCAGTTGAACGCAATGAATCAGCTCTAGCTGCTATCAGTTATTACTGATAGTATGCGGGTGTGCGGAAGTGGGAGGTGGACACGACTCTCATCGACGCATGGGTGGGCGGCCTCAACGAGGAGGAGTTCGAGCATCTGTTCGCAGCACTGGAGTACCTGGAGGAACACGGGCCCACGGCGGGCCGACCGTTCATCGACACCCTTGAAGGGTCGAGGCACCCGAACATGAAAGAGCTGCGCCCCAGGCCCACCACGGGCGGCGTCTACATGCGGGCACTGTTCGCCTTCGACATCCAGTCGCGGGCGATCATGCTGGTCGCCGGAGACAAGGCCGGGAACTGGTCAAAGTGGTACAGCACGAACATCCCCATCGCTGACGACCTGCTCACCGAGCATCAGGACCGGTTGCGAAAAGACCTCCACGACAACACCACAACCACCGCACGCAAGAAATCCAAAGCACGGAAGGGCAAGAAGCGATGACCACGCTCGATGATTGGCGCAAGCGCCGTCCCATCAACCGCGACCGCGTTGACCAAATCAAAGCTGCGATGGAGCTGGAGGCAGCGCAGTACCGGCTCCGCGAGCTGCGCGAGGACGCCGGATTCACCCAGACCACCCTGGAGAAGGTGATCGGAGTCGGGCAGAACCGCGTGTCGCAGATGGAATGTGGCGAACTGGGCACCAGCCGAGTGGACACTCTCCGCAAGTACGTCGAAGCGACCGGCGGAGAGCTGGAACTGTCAGTGAAACGCCCTGACGGTTCCCGCATCCTGCTCAGTCCATAATCGCGCGCCTTGGAAGCGGGGCGCGCGCGGATGAATTCGGTGGCCGTCGCCCAACAGT
>CAXMSM010000245.1:0-2393 GCA_964195655.1 uncultured Gammaproteobacteria bacterium
GTGATGCACCTCGTGCTCAGATGGCCGCTGTTTACCGGATCGATGCCGGGGCTGATCGCCGCAACGCTGGCCCTGACGATTCCGGCCGCGTGGGCCCTGCACCGAGCGACGAGACCTCAGAGGATCGCCCGCAGCGACGGCACCAGGGCTGCCAATGCCCGCCCCCGATGCGATGCTGCGTCCTTTTCCTCCGGGCTCAGTTCTGCAGCCGTCGTATCGGCACCCGCGGGCAGGAACACCGGGTCGTAGCCGAACCCGCCGTCGCCGCGGGGTTCACGCACGATGCTGCCCACCCACTCGCCGCGGACCACGGAGCACTCGGCGTCCGTTGCCCCGAAAACCAGCGCACATGCGGAGACGAACGCCGCGCCGCGCCGCTCATCGGGAACGTCGAACAGCTGCCCCAATAGCAACGCGGTGTTCGCGGCGTCATCACCGTGATGTCCCGACCAACGCGCGCTGAGCACGCCCGGCATTCCGTTGAGGGCGTCGACCTGGAGTCCGGAATCGTCGGCCACCGCAGGCAGTCCGGTGGCTACGAACGCGTCACGGGCCTTGGCTAGAGCGTTCTCTTCGAAGGTCGACCCGGTTTCGGGCGCCTCGTCGAACGGTGCCACATCGTCGAGCGACACCAACGTCAAGCCCGACAGACCCGCAGTGTCAAGCACCCGGCGCAGTTCGGTCAGCTTCTTCAGGTTGCGACTGGCCACCAGTAGCCGGGACATCGACGTCAGCTTCCGAAGGCCTTCTTCGCGGGCTCGCCCGACTCCGGCAGCTCACCCGGATACGGCAGCTCCAACGCCTGACGCTGAACCTCGAACAACTGATCGCACGACGCCATTGCGGCGTCGAGCATCTTGTCCAGCGTCGACCGCGGGAACGTCGCACCTTCGCCGGTGCCCTGGATCTCGACGAACGTGCCGGTATCGGTGACCACGACGTTCATGTCCACCTCGGCGCGGGAGTCCTCGGTGTAGGGCAGATCGACACGGATTCGGCCGTCGACGACACCGACGCTCACCGCCGCGATGGCGCAGGACAGCGGACGCGGGTCCGACAGCCGGCCCGCCGCCGACAGGTAGCTAACGGCGTCGGCCAGCGCCACATAAGCGCCGGTGATGGCCGCAGTGCGGGTTCCTCCGTCGGCCTGCAGCACGTCGCAGTCAATCGCGATGGTGTTCTCCCCCAGCGCGCCCAGGTCGATGCAGGCCCGAAGCGACCGGCCGACCAATCGGCTGATCTCTTGAGTCCGTCCACCCACACGTCCCTTGACCGACTCCCGGCCCGAGCGCTCATGAGTCGCGGCTGGCAGCATCGCGTACTCGGCGGTCAGCCAGCCCTGCCCGGAACCCTTACGCCAGCGGGGCACACCCTCGGTTGCGCTCGCGGTGCACATCACCCGGGTTTGGCCGAACTCCACCAGCACCGACCCCGCGGGATGGGAGGTGAAGCCACGGGTAATGGTGACCGGGCGCAGTTCGTCGTCGAGTCTGCCGTCTTCTCGTCTGGACACGGGCCAACACTAGCGGGTCACCCTGCCACCGCCGAGATCGACGTTTAGCCGTAGGCGCTTCGCAACACTTCGCCCAAATGTCGGCTTGGGCGTCTAAATGATGAAGACGGTGACGCACTCAGGCGCGCGGTACCTCAAAAGCCTCGTTGCAGACGACGGCATGCACCGGACCGTCGAATTCGGCCTTCGCCTCGCTGATGACATCCTCGCGCGACGTCCACGGCGGGATATGAGTCAGCAGAAGCTCGGAAACACCCGCCTGGGCGGCGACCCGCCCGGCTTCGGTCCCCGAAAGGTGCAACTTCGGGGGTCGGGATGGCGAATGCGTCCAGGAGGCTTCGCACAGGAAGACATCAGCGCCGCGAGCCAGGTCGATGACAGCGTCGCAGTAGCCGGTGTCGCCACTGTAGACGAATGTGGCACCCGACGGATCGGTGATACGCATTCCGTAGGACTCGGTCGGATGGGACAACAGCCGCGGCAAGACCGTCAGCGACCCGATCTCCACCGGTTGGTCGTCCACCCAGTGCCGAATCTCGAAGATGTCGGTGAAGTCGTCGATCTCCCCACCCTCCGGCGAGGATGCCGCACCTATGCGCGCCCACGTGTTGGTCGGGCCGTAGACCACGCCGCGCACCCGCGCCGGCTTCGGGTGATAGCGCCGCCAGACGAAGAGCCCGGGCAAATCCAGGCAGTGATCGGCGTGCAGATGGGACAGCAACACGTGCACGGAGTTGGGATCGGCGTGGCGTTGAAGCGCTCCGAGAACGCCGCCACCGAAGTCGAGCACCAGTGGCGGGGTGTCGGGCGCCGTTACCAGATACCCGGACGCGGGCGAATCAGGGCCGGCCACACTGCCGGAGCAACCCAGTACGGTGAT
>CAXMSM010000246.1:0-8644 GCA_964195655.1 uncultured Gammaproteobacteria bacterium
CATCGACGAACACCAGCTTCACGTACGAGTCAGTACGCTCGATAGGGGTAAACGTGTCGAAGCCCGTTCCCTTTCCCGAGCCGCCGAGCACGACCCGGATCATGTGCCGAGCCAGCCGCTCGATGCGCACCACCTCGAACGTGTGCACGGGTCGTCCTGCCACGTCAGCCATCCTTCACTGCTCAACTGTCTGCATCGACTATACGAGCGCCTTGGCTGCCACAGAGATCTCCCTGCGCGGCCACTATCGTTTGACCAGCTTCCAGCCGCCCTCCACCTGCGCGACCAAACCCCGGACATCCAGCATGGTCAGCGGACCGAGCACATCGGTGACCGGCAGCCCGGCGGTAACGGCGATCTCGCCCACCGTGCGCGTCCCTCGGCGGGGCAGTGCCTCGTACACAGTGAGCTCCACGTCGGTCAGATCGTCAACCAACGACGTGGGCCGCGCGACCTCCGGCGCGAGCTCACCGATGTGACCGACCAACTCGATCAGATCGGCCGCGCGGGTGACCAGATTCGCGCCGGCGGTGAGCAACACATGGCATCCCACCGACGTCGACGACGTGACCGGACCCGGCACCGCACACACATGTCGGCCCAACGCGTGGGCCCAGGCCGCAGTATTGGCCGCGCCGCTGCGCGCTCCGGCCTCGACGACCACCGTGGCTCCGCTCAACGCAGCAACCAGCCGGTTTCGGGTTAGGAACTGTCGACGCGTCGGTCGTACGCCCGGTGGGTACTCGCTGACCACCAGACCGTGCCGGCTGACCCTGTGTAGCAAAGCCGAATGTCCTGAAGGATAAGGAACATCGATCCCTGCGGCCAGGACGGCGACGGTCTCGCCCTCGGAGGCCAGCGTGGCGCGGTGCGCGGCACCGTCGATCCCGTAGGCGCCGCCGGACACTACGGCCACGTCGCGCTCAGCCAGACCGGCAGACAGATCGGCCGCCACGTGTTCGCCGTAAGCGCTCGCAGCCCTGGTTCCGACGATCGACACTGCCCGCTCGACGACGTCGCACAACCGCGAGGGGCCGACCGCCCAGATAGCTAACGGCGAAAGAGCTTGGGGCCGCTTCCTACGATCGGCACGATCGAACGACGTGAACGCCAGATCGGGCCATTCGTCGTCATCGGCGGTTACCAAACGCCCTCCCATCCGGTCAAGAACCTCGAGATCCTGTTCTGCACAATCCAATTCGAACCGAGCTTCGGTGGCCCGCTTCAACCGGTCTCGAACGTCACGACGGCGGATCCGCTCGGCGGCATCAACGGCGCCCACCTCGGTCACCAATTCCGCGAGAAACGGATTGGGCGGTTCGGCGACCCTAGATAGAAATGCCCATGCTCGACGGGTGACCTCGTCCATCATTGACCACCCAACTGCCGGAAGCTCATTGCCGTCATGACGTCGGCCTGATTGGGTGAAGTGCGTCCGGCAAGGTCACTGAGAGTCCAGGAGACCCGCACAGTGCGATCCATGCCACGTATGCTGACCGCCCCGCGGTCTACCGCCATCCGCAGCGGTTTCATCGCCTCCGCACTCGGCCGGAACCGGCGACGCAGCAGCGGACCACCGACTTCGGCATTAGTGATGATTCCGTGTGAGCGCAGCCGCTCTTGAGCGGCCCGCCGTGCATCCCAGACTCGTTTGCGGACATCAGAGGTCGACTCGCCTTCGTCCTCGGTAAATGATCCAGTTCGTGGCGCATGCATCTCGACTCGCAGGTCCACCCGGTCAGCCAGCGGTCCCGACAGCTTGCCTCGATAGCGCCGCTTCTCGGCCGCGCCGCACATGCAGTCGCGCGGGTTGGGTGGCGAGCACGGACAGAGGTTCGCTGCCAGCACTAGCTGAATCCGGCATTGGTACTGCGCGACACCATCGCGGCGAGCGAGACGGATCTCGCCGTCCTCCAACGGAGTACGAAGTGCCTCCAGCGCACCGGTATTGATCTCGGCGAATTCATCGAGGAACAACACGCCGCGGTGAGCACGACTCACCGCGCCAGGCCGCGCCATCCCCGCACCTCCGCCGACGAGCGCCGCGACGCTGGCGGTGTGGTGCGGCGCGACGAACGGCGGCCGGGTGATCAGCGGGGCCGCACCGGTCAGTAGGCCCGCCACCGAATGGATCGCCGTGACTTCCAACGACTCAGCATGCGACAAGGGTGGAAGCAGTGCCGGAAGTCGCTGCGCCAGCATCGTTTTGCCCACACCAGGCGGTCCGGTCATCATGAGGTTGTGCGCGCCGGCCGCAGCCACCTCCACGGCGTATCGCGCCTGTGCCTGCCCGACCACATCACTGAGATCCACGGTCGCCACGGGCGTATGCTGGCGACTCTCGACACGAGCGTCGAGATCCCCCCTGCCCGCCAGCCAGGCTTGCAACTGTCCCAGGCCGCGGACACCCCACACTTCGATGCCATCGGCAAGACTTGCCTCGGCCAGGTTCTCGATCGGTACCACGACCCCAGGCCAACCTTGCTTCTGCGCAGCCAGTACCGCGGGCAGGACGCCCTTGACCGGCCGCACCCGGCCGTCGAGCGCGAGCTCACCGAGAAGTACCGTCTTCTCCAGTCTCGGCCACGCCTTCTTGCCATGTGCGGACAACACCGCCGCCGCCAGCGCGAGGTCGTAGACACTGCCCACCTTCGGCAGCGTCGCCGGCGACAACGCCAGGGTCAGCCGCGCCATCGGCCAGGTGAACCCACAGTTGGTGATCGCCGCCCGGACACGATCACGGGACTCCTGCAGCGCGGCATCCGCCAAACCCACCAGATGGACTCCGGGAAGCCCGGCGGTGATGTCAGCCTCGATCTCGACGATCTCGCCTTCCACTCCGCGAACCGCCACCGAAAACGCCCTGCCCAGCGCCATCACCCCACCCCCTGGATATGGGTGATCTCCGGGGTACGGCGACGGCCGATCCGGATCCCGATGACATCGATGCGTACCGACGCCCACGACCCGCTCTGCTGGGCCAACCACAGCCCGGCAAGCCGGCGAAGCCGGCGCACCTTTGACGGCGTTACCGCCTGTGCCACGCCGCCGAACTGCTCCCCGGTCCGCGTCTTCACCTCGACGAACACGACCGTGCGGGCGTCGACGGCGATCACATCCAATTCCCCATAGCGACAGCGCCAGTTGCGCGCCAGCACCCGCATCCCGAGCTGACACAGATAGTCGACGGCAAGCTGCTCACCCAGTGCGCCGATCTCAGCACGGCTCTCTGTTCTCGTCATACCGGAAACCCTGCTGGGCCCCGCCGACAGATCCGCCCGCAACCGATCTTCTGTCCCCACCCACGCCTTCATCCACAATCACCCATGGAACCGTTTCGTCCGCGTCACCAACGGGGTATAAGGCCCATACGTCGGCCAGGAGGCGGGCTCAATCTGCCGGATTCGGCGCAGGCTCCCGCTCTGCGATGAGCCCCTCCTGGACCAGGGTCGCGGCGACGATACCGTCGTGACGAATCAGGCTGGCGGTGACCACACCGCGACCCCTCGCCGCCGCCGGTGAGCGGCACTCGAGCAGATTCCATTGATCAGCGCGCACGGCGCGGTGGAACCACACCGAGGAATCTGTGGTGCCGCTGCGGTGATCTCGCGACCGCATCGAGTGCCCGTGCACCTGCAGTGCCGGATCGATCAGGTACACATCGGTGACATAGATGGCGATCAGCGTGTGCAACAACGCATCCTCGGGAAGGTCCACGGTTGCCCGCCACCACATCCTCCGCACGAACTGGTCGCCCGCACCCTCGTCGACAACCCTGATGTCGAGTTCCTCAAGTGGCATCGACGGCGCCGGTCCGACGGGGCCGGTTCGGGCCAAGACCTCCGGGTCATCTGGCATCGAGGACCTGTGCCCATGCTCAGGGCCGGCCAATGCAGCGGCGAAAGCGATTGTGGCCGTGGCGAGTAGGCGTTCACCCTGGAAAGCGTCAACTCGCCGGGATGCCGCCGTCCGGCCATTGAACACCCGTTCCACCCGATAATCGATGGGTTGGCCCGCGTCCCCCCCGCGCAAGAACTGCAGATGCATGTTCGTCGGCGCCTTGGCGGCGTCCACCGTGCGCGATGCGGCGGCCAGCGCTTGGGCCACCAACTGGCCACCGTAGGCGCGCTTGCCTTCTGGGCCGCTGCCACGCCCCCGCCACGTGTCCGCCACTCCGGCCTCGACATCAAGCAGGTCAAGCAGTGCGCTCATGCCACGGTGCCCGATTTGATGAGTCCGTCGATCTCATCGGCGGGCAGTGACAGCCATTCGCCCAGCACGACAGCGGTGTCATCGCCGAGTGCGGGTGCGGGAACCGCCTCCGGGTAGGCACCGTTGATCGATACGGGCAGTCCCGGCGCGAGGTAGCGCCCCACCCTCGGTTGATCGACTTCGGTGAACATCGGGTTGGCGGTGACCCTGTCGGCGGCGGCAGTCTCGGCGAAGGTCTGGTAACGCTCCCACAACACCGATGTCGTCGAGAGCCCGGCAATAATTTCCTTGCCGGTGTGAGCTGCGAACCATTCGGCAAAAAGTGCGCTCAAGGCGTCGCGATGACGATAGCGCTCACCCTCGTCTGTGAAATCGGCACCCAGGGAGTCAGCCAGTGCTGCAACATCTTCGGCCGTTCCGGTCAATGCAGCCAGGTCGCGAAAGTGCCGGCCGGTCAGCGCAACAATCATGAAGGCGACGCCGTCGCCGCTGGTGAAATCCTGGCCGTAGGTACCGTACACAGCATTGCCGATACGTTGCCGCGAGACGCCATTGACCATCGCCTCGCTGAGCAGGCTGAGGTTTCCCGCGGTCGCCAGCGCCACATTCTCCAGCGGGATGCTGATGCGCTGGCCATGCCCGGTCGCATCAAGGTGCCGCAGCGCGGTGACCACAGCCAGTGCCACATAGATTCCGCAGGTGACGTCCCAGGCCGGCAGCACGTGGTTGACGGGCGTGGTCAGTTCGGTCGGGCCTGTCGCCAACGGAAACCCGGTCGCGGCATTGACGGTGTAGTCCACGCCGGTGCCGCCGTCGACGCGCCCCGACACCTCCACGTGGATCAGAGCTGGCCGGAGTCGCGACAACGTGTCGTAGGAATGCCATTGTCGGCCTGAAACATTCGTGATGAACACATCACTGTCAGCGATCAGGCGCGCAACCAGCTCTTGGCCTCGCTCGGAGCGCATGTCAACCGCCAGCGACCGCTTGCCCTTGTTCAGGCCCGCCCAGTAGATGCTCTCGCCTTCGTCGGTGAGTGGCCAACGGTGGTAGTCGGCTGCGCCACCGATCGGATCCACCCTGATCACCTCGGCGCCGAGCTGGGTCAATGTCATCCCTGCCAGCGGGACAGCGACAAAGCTGGAGATCTCGACGATTCGTACTCCGGCGAGCGGTCGGGTCGGGTCGGGTCGGGCGGTCATCGGCTCTCCTTACCGCGTTGTGGGCGCACTTGGTCAACCCCAGCTTGACCAGCTGCACCCAAATCGCGTGGGGTGAAGTCAAGCGACTACTCAGGCAGTCGCAACTCGGGCTTTTCGACCTCTTCGATGTTGACGTCCTTGAACGTGATCACTCGGACCTGCTTGACGAACCGGGCGGGCCGGTACATGTCCCACACCCAGGCGTCGGTCAAGCGCAGTTCGAAGTAGACCTCGCCGTCGGCATTGTGTGGCACCATCTCCACGCTGTTGGCCAGGTAGAACCGCCGCTCCGTCTCCACCACATAGCTGAACTGCCCGACGATGTCCTTGTACTCGCGGTAGAGCGAGAGTTCCATCTCGGTTTCGTACTTTTCGAGATCTTCGGCACTCATCGGCTCAGCTGTCCTTCATGTTGGTCTGCGTCCATCGGGCCCGATGGGTCAATCTTTCCGCACGTGAGTTCTGCACGCTCCCTGGGTTCCCTTTCCGTCAAACGTCGCACGTTGATAAACGAGTTCCGGTGCTGCCGGGACGGTCCGAGCCGGGCCAGAGCCGCACTGTGGGCGCGGGTGCTGTAGCCCTTGTGGTCAGCGAAGCCGTAACCGGGGTGGTCGTCCTCCATTGCGACCATGATCCGGTCCCGGCTGACCTTGGCCAGCACACTGGCCGCCGCAATGCATGCGGCCGCGGCATCACCGCCCACCACGGGCAGCGACGGCATCGGTAGTCCAGGCACCCGGAAACCGTCGGACAGCACATACCCGGGCCGCGGCGGTAGCCCAGCCACGGCCCGCCGCATCCCCTCGATGTTGGCGACGTGCACACCTCGGCGATCGACCTCGACCGACGGGATGAACACAACGTGGTAGGCCAGCGCATACCGCCGGATCAGCGGGTACAACCGCTCTCGTTCGGTCTCGTTGAGCTTCTTGGAATCGTCGAGGGCTGCCAGACTTTCCAACCGGTTGGGACCGAGCACGCACGCCGCCACCACCAGCGGGCCGGCGCACGCCCCGCGACCCACCTCGTCGACTCCGGCCACCGGGCCCAGCCCGGCGCGGTACAAGGCGGATTCCAGCGTGCGCAGGCCCGAGGATTTACGAATCACCACCCTGGGCGGCCACGCAGCGGGCAAGTGTCAGGGCCTCCTGTTAACTCTGCGGATCCACCGAGCTCACGCCACCCCACCGCGAAGGCGGCCAGGCGATGAACCGGGCCTTTCCGATGACGTTCTCCACCGGAATCGTCCCGGCGACCGGATCGCCGGTGCACAGCAGACCCTTTTGAATGTCCTCAGGGCGGTTGCTGCAATGGCTGCGGGAGTCCGCCGAGTGGGTGCGGTTGTCGCCCATCACCCAGACCCGACCCTCGGGCACCGTGACGGGGCCGAACTCGCTACCCAGGCACGGGTACACCGCGGGGTCGGCCATCATCGTGTCCGCGCTGAGGTACGGCTCGTCCACCGGTGCTCCATTCACGGTGAGCCCGGTGTCCGCGCGACATTGAACCGTTTGACCACCGACCGCGACGATCCTTTTCACCAGGTCATTCTCGTCGGGAGGGACGAATCCGACGAACGACAGCGCGTTCTGCACCCCCCGGATGGCGGGGTTGTCCGACCGGATCGACTTGTATCCGATGCTCCAGTTCGGGGGGCCCTTGAAAACGACGACGTCGCCGGGCTCGGGGGACGAGAACCGATAGGTCAGTTTGTCGACCATGATGCGGTCACCGACACAGCCGTTGCAACCATGCAACGTGGGTTCCATCGACTCGGAAGGAATCAGATACGGGCGGGCGATGAACGTGAGCATCACGTAGTAAAGGACCAGAGCGACGGTGACAAGAATCGCCGCCTCGCGAACTGCGCCGCGCTTCTTCTTGCCGGACTCCTGCTCATCAGTGTCCGCAGCGGCGGATTCACCGTCTGAAACAGACGGATCAGATGTTTCGAGCGTGGGCTCGGGTGACGAGTCGTCGGCTGCTGAGCGGCCTTCTATGGGTCCGGTCACGAGATCAGCGTAGCCAGCACTTCGACGCGCCCGGCCCGACCTCGGAGGTCAGCGCTTTTCCTTGATCTTCGCCTTCTTGCCGCGGAGCTCACGTAGGTAGTAGAGCTTGGCGCGACGCACGTCACCGCGAGTGACGATGTCGATGTGGTCGATGTTGGGCGAGTGCACCGGGAAGGTGCGCTCGACACCGACGCCGTAGCTCTCCTTGCGCACGGTGAACGTCTCGCGGACCCCACCGCCCTGCCTGCGGAGTACGACACCCTTGAAGACCTGAATGCGCTCTTTGGAGCCCTCGATGACCTTCACGTGAACGTTCACGGTGTCGCCAGCGCCGAAGGCCGGGACGTCATCGCGCAACGACGTCTGGTCGATGAAATCCAGCGTATTCATCGGTGACACTTCCTTGCTGTTCGCGACTGCTGGCAGGCGTCGCGAGGGCGCATGCAGAGCCGATGTGTGTGATTCGGGCGTCTGGGGTGAGTCGTGCGGCGTTTCCGGCCGTGCACAGACAACTGCTCAATTGTGCCAGACGGAGTCCGATTCCCCGAAATCCGGTACTTGTAACGCAGTGATCCGGAGTCATCACAGCCACGTCGAACAGTCGCGGCGCGGGTGGCTTGCGGGGGTTTTTCGGGGGCTACGCTAACTTTCGGGGTACACAACGTTTGCGTCTCATTTCGGTGGACAACGCACACCCAGGACTCATTGGAGGGTAACCGATGCGACGGCACCCGTTGAGGCTGGTCAGAATCACCGCAGCCCTTTGTGTCGGCGCACTGGCCTTGACCGGGTGTGAGGCGCAGGTGCACGGGTCACCCCCTGCGCCGTCTGGTCCGCTGTTGACGGTGGTCGCCCCGTTGGGAACGATGGCGCCACTTCCCGAAACACCTCCTGACGAGCCCGCCGCCGGGTTCAGCGGTTTGCAGGACCGCGAACGACTGGCCACCGAAGAAGCCTCCGGGGCCGGCGCCAATGTCACCGTGACCGTCCTCGACCGCAACACGGGCCAGCTGGTGACCAACGGCAACGGCATGACGATGGTCATCGCCTCGGTCGTCAAGCTGTTCATCGCCGATGACCTGCTACTGCAGGTGTCCAAGGGCGAGACCACGTTGTCCGCCGAAGACAAGAAGTCACTTGAGGTGATGCTGCGGGCGTCAGACGACAGCGCAGCCGAGGTCTTCTGGCATCGCAGCGGAGGCAGCGCGATCATCGACC
>CAXMSM010000247.1:0-10659 GCA_964195655.1 uncultured Gammaproteobacteria bacterium
CCGATGACCCCCCGCCGCCCACCCGTGACCCCCCGCCGCCCACCTGTGACGGCCACCAGTTCGCCGATCCGACCAGCGCAGCGATGGCGGGCACCGTGATGGTGCGGACCACGAAAGTGTCCAGCAGGATCCCTACACCGATCACGAAGCCGCCTTGGATCACGATGCCAATGCTGGAGAACAGGAGACCGCCCATCGAGGCGGCGAAGATCAGACCCGCCGCGGTGATCACACCGCCCGTCGAACCCAGGGCACGAATGATCCCGTAACGGATGCTGTGCGGAGACTCGTCGCGCATTCGCGACACGAAGAGCATGTTGTAGTCGGCGCCCACCGCGACCAGGACCACGAAGGCCAACGGGGGCACGCTCCAATGTAATTGCTGGTCGAGGATGAATTGGAACGTCAGCACGCCGATGCCGATTGCCGCGAAGTACGAAAGCACCACCGAACCGACCAGATAGAGCGGCGCGACGATCGAACGCAGCAGCACGGTCAAGATCAATAGGACGACGATAAGGGTCGCGGTGATGATGAATCGGATGTCGCGCTCGTAGTAGTCGCGGGTGTCCCGTAGCGCAGCGGGAAATCCACCCATCGAAATCGAGGCGCCGGCGAGCGTGGTGTTGGGCTGGGCGTCCCGGGCGATGTCACTGATCGCATTGACCTGATCCATTGCCTCCTGGCTGAACGGGTTGAGGTTGGTTTGCACGAGATATCGCACCGAGTGGCCGTCCGGCGAGATGTACGCCTCGGCAGCCTGTTGGAATTCCACTGCACTCAGCACTTCGGCAGGAATATTGAATCCGGCCATCGTCGAGCCTGCCGCGTCGCGTCGCATTGTCAACAGGAACACCGCTGCCTCGTCTAGTCCGGCGGCAATCACGTCGACCTGTTCGACCAACTCGTCAACTCCATCGGCGACCTGTCGGCTTCCATCGGCCGCGCGGTCGGCACCTTGTCGTAGGTCGGTCAATCCCTGCTGGAGGCCGCCTGGCCGGTCCAGCCCCATCGCCGACACCGTCCTATTGAAGGTAGCGAGCGCGCCATTGAGTTGCTTCACCGTTGCGGTGAGGGTCTGGCGATCCTCGATTCCCTGCAGTTGTCCGGCCAGCAGATTAATCTCGCCGAGGCTTCCGTCGTTACGCGCCTCGATCAACCGCTCGAACTGGAACCGGGTGGTTTGGCACGAAGGATTCGCGTCGCATACCGCATTGCCCTGGAGCGCAGTGAGGACTGGGCCAATCCACGCGAACATGTCTTTGACTGCCGCGAAGTTCACGCCCATGACGTTGCCGAGCTTGTTGACGGCGTCGACGAGCTTGGCGGCCGTTTCGACATCCCGCACCAGTTTTTCGCCACCGTATTGGGATCTCACCGACGAAAACGTGTCAACCAGACTCTGGAGACTGGGTGCGATCGAGTTGACCTGTGCCCGCACGTCACCGAGGCCGTCAGCCAGCTCGTTGGCCCCCGCCGACAGTTCGTTCAAGTCGCCCGAGCGTTCACCGATCTGAGCGGAGCCATCGGCCAGCCGGTCGCCGACTAGGCCCGCCTGGAACGTGGCCCGGAACTCCGGTGGCACCTCTCCTAGGGGTCTGGTGATGCCGCTGATCAAGGAGATGTCTTGCAGCTGGGCGATGCGCGAAGCCATCTGTTCCAAGTCCGCAAGGGCCTGGGGGGCGCGCAGGTCACGGGGCGATTGGACGAGGATGTATTGAGGGATGGACTGGCTGATCGGGAAATGGCGTTCTAGTGCCGCGTACCCGATCGAACTCGGCGCCGAGTCCGCCACCGCCTTGCGATCGTCGTAGTTGTATTGCGCAAACCCTGCACAGGCGCCCAGGAGCACCAACACGAGCGCACTGGCCACCAGATGTGGCACCGGGCGGCGCACGATGCGGATGCCCGAACGTCTCCAGAACCCAGCAGTCAGTTCGCGGCGCGGTTTGACCCAGCCACGCGGCCCGACGAGCACCAGAATGGCCGGCAGCAGAGTCACTCCGGCCAGATATGCGACGCCGATGCCGATCGCACACGTCACTCCGACCGTCTTGAACACTCCCATCTGCGCGAAGCTCATGACGACAAAGGTGAGGCCAACCGTGGCCGCCGATGCGGTGATGACCTTCCCGATCGACATCATCGCTGCCCTGACCGCCTGATCGAAATCAGCGCCTGACCGCAGATAATCGTGATAGCGGCTGATGAAAAAGACCGCGTAATCCGTTCCAGCTCCGGCCAGGATCGCGCTCAGAAACACGATGGACTGATTCGAAACGCCCGCGTCGGTCAGGTGGGAATAGCCGGCCACCAACCCCTGTGCGATGAGCACCGACGATCCGATGGTCATCAGTGGCAACAGCATCGTGATGAAGCTGCGGTACACCACCAACAACACCAGGAGGACAAGGACGGCGATCGCGATCTCGATGGGCAGGCGATCCTGTTGACCCGCGACGGTCAGGTCGGCGACGGTGGCCGCGGGGCCGGTCAAGTAGACAGTCAGCCCGTCACCAGCGTGGCCGCCGTCTGTAGGGCCGCCGTCTGTAGGGCCGCCGTGGGTAGGAACGTTGTGTTTGACGACGTCGGAGACTCGGTTGAAGGACTCATGTGCCCGCGGTGTGCCCAACTCACCTTCGAGGCTGACCGGCAACACCCAGGTTGTCTTATCCTCGCTGGTCAGGAACCGTCGCAGTTCTGGTGTGCTGACGAAATCCTGTACCGACACGACATTTATTACGTCGTCGCGAAGCGCATCCACGAGCTTGCGGTAGGCGATCTCATCGGCGGGGGTGAGACCGGTTTCGTTGATGAAGGCAACGACGAGGAGATTGTCCGACCCCGTTTCCTCAAACGCCTCGGCCATCTTGGTGGCGGTGACACTCGATGGCGCATCGCTGGGCAGGATGACGAGCGGGTGTTTCTCGGCCATCTCGCCCAGCGACGGGAACGTCAGCGGCAGGGCGACCGCCATCGCGATCCAAACCCCGATCACCACGAAGGGCCACCGAACGACCAGATCCGCTAGCCGTCGCATGTCGCCCCGACCCCTGCCCGCAAGCTCTGCGGTAGCGGTGCCGCCCCGGCATGTTCATAGCCTGCGGTTTGCTCCACGCTACGCGACGCGTCCCCAGCGCCCGAGGTCAGCGACCGGCACGCACACCGACTTCATCGCCTGCATATAACGCGCAACCGACTTCTTGGCGATGGGATTGTCGGGATGCATTATCGCCATCACCGTGCCCTCGCCATATCGAAATATGTAGATGGTCAGCTGATAGGAGAACCGGCCGTCGGGGTAAATACCTATGTTGTTCGCAAGGCCCATCTCTCCGGCGGCCAGGATGGCGTTGAGTGGCGCAGCGCCGCCGTGCAAGAAATTCGACACCGGAAAATTCGGCTGTGGCCATTTCAACCACGGCGCCAACTCCAGAACGCGGTAATACGGCACTTTGGCCATATTCAGACCCGAGTCGAAAGAGGCCTGCGCTGACCCCGCCGCTTCTTCAAATGAGGACGCGCCTATCGGGACGGTGATCGGGATCAATCCGGTAAACCAGCCCTGCGTCATGAAATTATCCGTGCCGGTACGTGAATCCCGCGGAGTAAGTCCGTAATAGGTCAGAGCACCGGTCAGTTCATGCTCGACCTGGGCGAGGCCGGCGAACACGCCGCCGACAAACCGCGCGCCCGCCGCGGTGCACGCTGATTCGAAGCGCTCCGTCTGTGCCGTGTCCATCAGGACTTCAGAGGACATGGCGCTGCTGGTGGTCTCCCACGAGTTACCCAGCGGGAGCGGGAACGCAGGAAAGCCACCGCTGTTTTCTTCAGCGAAGTCGATCCACGCCTGCACTCCGGGTGAATCCACGGTCAACTCAGAAGTGTGCTCGCGCTCTCGGATGCAGAAATCGTCGAAGCTACCGGCATCGGGAAGTACGAGGGCATCACCGCCTCCGCTCAACGCCGAATACATGCCGTTGGCTTCCATCATCGTGGTGCCGATCAACGTCGCATCGCCGTGGACGTGATCCATCGCGGCAAAGAAAGCGAAGTGACCTTCATTCTGAATTATCCCGAAAGTGAAGCAGCCCCACTCCAATGGATTCGGTATATCCACGACGTGAGCGCGTATTTCCTCGACAGTCATGTGGCCGTGATCGATCGGCACGAATTCAATATCGGCCGGATCGGTGATGGCATGCCGGATGAATTCGCCGTCATCGGTTTGTTCGAACCAGCTTCGAAATGTGTCGTGCCGGCGCAAGTAGGTGTTCACGGCGTGATCCATAGCCGCGATGTCACACTGGCCAGGCACTTCGCAACTGGCGATAATCTGCCGCGAAAAGGTTAGCCCCCCAGCTGCGCGCTCGCTGTAATTACGCAGGTGCTGGCCCTGCATGTAGCTGATCGGAACCGAACTGATCGGCGCTCGTCGCGCCTTTTCCTGCGCGGCGGCCGTCGGGTGCCAGGAAGTCACCGAACCTGGATTCAGCGACCAATCCCCAAGCGCGCCAACTGTTATTTTCCCGATGCGCAATGCTTGGTCCTCCCAGTTCTGCCCGGCCTGCCGGCTCCGTTCCGGCATCACCCACCGACGGGCATCAACATACCCTCGACTCTAAGACCGCCGCCCCGGCGCAGGCTTTGCCCTGGACAGCGCCCCCGCGCACGCCCATTGCTAAACGTGCATATAGTGGCCGTCGACGCTTGACACAGGCGCCGGAAGAGGAGTACTGCCAAGATGGAATCCGTCAAAGGTGTGAGCGAGCCGACACCTCGTTTCGCCATCGTAGGCTACGCGGCACGTTTTCCAGGTGCCCAGAGCGCGGACGAGTTCTGGAACCTGTTGCGCGAAGGTCGCGATGCGATATCAGAGGTGCCCCGGGACCGCTGGAATGTCGATGACTTCTTCGACCCGGAACCAGGTGCGCCCGGCAAGGTCGTGACCCGTCGTGCAGGTTTCGTCGATGACGTGACCGGGTTCGATGCGCCGTTCTTCGGTATGTCGACCCGCGAGGTCCGGTTGATGGATCCTCAGCACCGACTCCTGCTGGAAACGGCGTGGCGCGCGGTGGAGCATTCGGGCACCGCACCGTCCTCTTTGGCTGGCACCAACACCGGTGTGTTCGTGGGGTTGGCCACCCACGATTACCTGGGAATGGCGTCCGCTGAGCTGACTTACCCTGAGATCGAGGCCTACATGGCCATCGGTACGTCGAATGCCGCGGCGGCGGGTCGGATCAGCTACCGGTTGGGGCTGCAGGGTCCCGCAGTCGCCGTCGATACGGCGTGCAGTTCTTCGCTGGTGGCTATCCATCAGGCGTGCCAGGCGCTGCGCTTAGGCGAATGTGACCTTGCGCTGGCCGGTGGTGCGAATGTCCTACTCACTCCGGCGACCATGATCACGTTCTCCAACGCCCAGATGCTCGCACCCGACGGCCGGTGCAAGACCTTCGACGCGGCCGCCGACGGCTACGTGCGCGGGGAGGGTTGCGGTGTCATCGTCGTCAAGCGGCTCGAGGACGCGATACGCGACGGTGACCGGATTCGGGCCGTTATCCGCGGCAGCGCGATCAACCAGGATGGCGCCTCAGGTGGCTTGACGGTGCCGAACGGTGTCGCCCAGCAACGGGTTATCACCGATGCTCTGAACCGCGCGGATCTCGAACCCCGCGACGTCGGATACTTGGAAGCACACGGCACCGGCACATCCTTGGGTGACCCAATCGAGGCCCAGGCGGCAGGAGCGGCATTCGGCGCTGGACGCGAACTCAGCCAGCCGCTGTTGATCGGCTCGGCGAAGACCAACATCGGGCACCTGGAAGCAGCCGCCGGCATCGCGGGCGTCATCAAGGTCATTCTCTCGCTGGAACACGAGACCCTGCCAAAACACCTCCACTTCGAGAACCCGTCACCGCACATTCCTTGGGACCGGCTCGCAGTGGAGGTGGTGCAGGAAACCATCCCCTGGGAGCGCAGTGCTCGGCCCCGTATCGCCGGGGTCAGCTCGTTTGGGTTCGCCGGGACCAATGCTCACGTCATTCTCGAAGAAGCTCCAGGGACGGCTCCACGGTCGGATGTCGCCGCCGAGGCGTCTCCGCACTTCAGCATTCTTCCGCTGTCGGCGCGGACGCCTGCCGCGTTGGTGCAGATCGCCGATCTATACCGCAACTGGTTGAGCACGCACCCGGAGGCCACTTTGGCAGACGTGTGCTTCACCGCCGGGGCGGGGCGCGCACACCTGGAGCATCGGGCCGCGTTGGTCGTCAATTCGAGAGAATCCGCGATCGAACTGCTCGGTGCGCTCGCCGAGGACCGGCCGGTGCCAGGTCTGGTTCGCGGAGAAACCTACGCCGCGCCCAAGACCGCGTGGCTGTTCACCGGTCAGGGCAGCCAGTACCCGGGTATGGCCCGAGAATTGTTCGACACCGAGCCGGTATTCGCCGAGACAGTGACTCGTTGCGCGGCTGCAGTCGCTGACATTCTCGAAAAGCCGTTGCTCGACGTGATTTTCGATACGGATAGCGCGGACGGCACAGAAACGCTGCAGCAGACCTCCTACGCACAACCCGCCCTCTTTGCGGTGGAGATGGGCCTGACCCGCCTCTGGCAGTCCTGGGGCCTCGAACCCGATGTGGTGCTCGGCCATAGCGTCGGCCAGTACTCAGCGGCCTGCGTCGCCGGCGTGTTCAGCCTTGAAGACGGTGCACTGCTGATGGCCGAGCGCGGGCGCCTCTTCGGCAGTCTGCCTGCGGGCGGTCGGATGGTCGCCGTGTTCGCCGCCGCCGATCGCGTCGAGAGCCTCACCGATCAGTTCCCGAGCCTGTCGGTCGCCGCCTACAACGGTGTCAACACCGTACTATCTGGCCCCACAGAGGATCTAGAGTCGGCGGTGGCTAAATTTGCCGCCGACGGTGTGCGTTGCGACTGGCTGGACACCAGCCATGCGTTCCATTCGGCGCTGCTGGACCCGATTCTCGACGAATTCGAGTCGTACGCGGAACGATTCGATTTCAGCACGCCGCAACGGATTTTGATCGACAACCGGACCGGCGCCGCGCTCGGCAGGAGCGCGAAGCTCGATGGTGCCTACTGGCGCCGTCACGCGCGCCAGCCCGTGGAATTCGCCAAGAGCGTGCGGACCCTTGCTGATCTGAATTGCACTTTGTTGCTCGAGATCGGCCCGCGACCGGTGCTCACCGCTGCCGCCCTCGGGGCATGGCCCGACCAGACCACTGCGCCGCGAGTGATTACGTCTCTCCGGCGAACCGCCGCCGACCACCGGCAGATCACCGAAGCTGTTGCCGACGCATATGTCTTGGGTCATCTGCCCGAATTCGCTAGCTTCCGGCAGGCGCACGCGCGAAAGCTCGACCTGCCTACCTACCCGTTTGAGCACCGTCAGTATTCGTTTCGAGACAACCAAGATCCAGATCGCAATAAGGCGCCACAGCACCTTGCCGCCCGTACCCAGGCCGTCCGCCTCCTCGAGGACGGCCGGTTCGAGGAACTCGCGACCCTACTCGACGGCGCAGGCGGCGATCAGCAGACCCTTGATGTACTGACAAAGCTTGCGGCACAACACAACCTACAGCGGGCAACACAGTCCATCGCGGACGATCGGTACGAGATCCGCTGGGAGAAAGCCGCCGCTCCGCTCGCCGGCGTCGCGGCCGGTGAGGGAGCCACATGGATCCTCATCGGAGATGACACCGACGCAGTCCAGCCCTTGGTCAACGCCCTGACTGAGCGCGGCCATCGGCACCAGATCTTGGGCCTTCCGGTGTCCGACGCCGACGAGGAACAGCTAGCAGTTGCGTTGCGGGCTGCGGCAGCAGACAATTCCGCGCCTGGAAGCAGCCTACGTATCGTGCATGTCGCGGCCGTCGAGTCCGACGGTGCACCGTCGATGCAATCTCTGTTGCGGATGCAACATCGAATCTTGAACGGAACACGGCGGTTGTTCCGCGCTGCGGTTTCCGCTGAATTGCGTAGTCCGATCTGGGTGGTGACTCGTGGCGCGCAGCGAGTCACCGATACTGACACCGTTTCGCCGGATCAGAGTTGCCTGTGGGGATTTGGTCGGGCCGCAGCGCTGGAGCTTCCGCATATTTGGGGCGGACTGGCCGATTTGCCAAAAGGCAATGGGGACACCGGGGCGAGCGAAGCGACGGGAAATGCCACCGGGGCGAGCGAAGCGACGGGAACCGACGAATGGTCTCAGCTCGTCAACTTGATCACGAAGCCGCGGGACCCGGCTATCGGGGAAGACCAGGTCGCACTGCGTGATCAGGGTCTCTACGTTCCCCGACTGGTTCGTCGAGCGGAGCTGCCGAGCGGCACACCGCTGCAATTGCGGTCTACAGCATCATATTTGATCACCGGGGGCCTCGGTTCCATAGGCCTTGAGATCGCCGCATACCTGGCCGCACACGGCGCCAGGCATCTGGTGCTGACAAGCCGACGCACGCCCAGCGATGCGGCGCAGCAACGCATCGATGCACTGAGCGAGCAGCACGGCTGCGAAGTCCGAGTGGTCGCTGCCGATGTCGCCGATGCGCACGACGTCGCACGCCTATTGGCAGGCGTGCAGGCCGACCTACCGCCGCTGGCCGGCATCGTCCATGCTGCGGGCGAGATCGGTACCACACCGCTGAGCAATCTGGACGACACAGAGGTAGATCGAGTCTTTGCCGGAAAAGTTTGGGGTGCTTGGCATTTGAGCGAAGCAGCGGCTGACCTCGACCTCGATTTTTTCCTCAACACCTCGTCAATCGCCTCGGTGTGGGGCGGATTCGGTCAGACCGCCTACAGTGCGGCGAACGCATTCCTCGACGGGCTGGCCTGGCGTTTGCGCGAGCAGGGTATCCCTGGGTTCAGCGTTAATTTCGGCCCTTGGTCGGCTGGCATGGCCGACTCGGAATCTCGTGCGCGACTGGAGCAGCGCGGGATTCGGGCGTTGTCGCCCGCCGATGCACTGGCGGGTCTGGCCGATGTCGTGGCGGCTTCTAGTACGCACGGCGGCCCGGCACAGGGTGTGGTCGCCCGGGTCGACTGGGCCCGCTTCCTGCCGCTCTACCAGCAAGCCGGGAAGCGGGCATTCCTGGCGGAGTTAGACCGCGAAGTGCCCGCCCAGCCGACGACCTTGGCGCCGTCTGCAACTCTTTCGGGGAAGACCGAGTTGGTCGAGCGACTCACCAACGCTCCAGTGCAGCAGCGCAAGAAACTTCTCACCAATTACCTGCGCGACGCAGTGGCAGAGGTGACGCGCGTGGATGCCGCGGAGATCCGTGAGGACGCCGGATTCTTCGACCTCGGCATGGATTCGCTGATGGCGGTCGAACTGCGACGACGCATCGAGCAAGGAGTGGCCAAGGAGATACCCGCCACGCTGGCGATGGATCACCCCCGGCTGTCGGACGTGGCCGACTACTTATTAGGCGAGGTGCTCGGGCTCAGCGAGGCGCCCGCCGCGTCTCGGGCTCAGCTGGCACCAGTCGTGACGGCGCGCACGGACGAGCCCATCGCGATCGTCGCGGTGTCGTGCCGTTTCCCCGGCGCGCCCGATCCGGAAGCGTTCTGGGAGGTGCTGTCCGGCGGTGTCGATGCGATCCGGGAAGTCCCGGAGGACCGGTTCGATATCGACGAGTTCTATGACCCAGATCCAGAGGCTCCGGGCAAGACCTACACGCGCTTCGGCGGTTTCCTCGAGGGAATCGACGGATTCGATCCCGAATTCTTCGGCATCTCGCCTCGAGAGGCTGTCTGGATCGATCCGCAGCAGCGGCTGATGCTCGAGACGGCGTGGGAGGGCCTCGAAAGGGCTGGATACGCGCCATCCGCCTTACGCGGCAGCCGAACCGGCACCTTCGTGGGGGTGGCTGCTAACGAGTATGCCCATCTTCTGTCCTCGGAGTCGATCGACAAGATCGAGCCATACTTCATCACCGGCAATGCTCTCAATGCCATCTCCGGTCGGGTCGCTTTCGCTCTCGGACTGGAAGGGCCGGCAGTGGCGGTTGACACCGCGTGCAGCTCGGCCCTGGTGGCTGTCCATCTGGCCTGCCAGGCGTTGCACTCCGGTGACTGCGACTTGGCGTTGGCCGGCGGCGTCAACGTCCTACTTAGCCCCGTGACGGTTGTCGCCGCGTCACGCGCCAGGATGCTCTCGCCCGTCGGGCGCTGCAAAACCTTCGACGCCTCCGCCGATGGCTATGTGCGCGGTGAGGGCTGCGGAGTTCTCGTGCTTAAGCGGCTGAGCGACGCGGAGCGCGATGGCGACCGGGTCTGCGCCGTCATTTCCAGCAGCGCGGTGAACCAAGATGGCGCCTCGAGCGGTCTGACCGTCCCCAATGGCGGTGCACAGCAACGGCTTATCGGGACGGCGCTGGCTCGCGCCGGGTTGGCCGGCGGGGATGTCGACTACCTCGAGGCGCATGGGACAGGCACTCCGCTAGGGGATCCGATCGAGGTCCAGGCAGCCGCTGCCGCCTACGGCGGGTCTCGTGACGCCGACCGGCCGCTGCTGATGGGATCGGTGAAGACCAACATCGGCCACCTCGAGTCGGCATCTGGGGCAGCAGGGCTGATCAAAGTCGTGTTGTCGCTACAGCACGACCTGCTGCCACAGAGCCTGCACTTCGATAATCCATCGCC
>CAXMSM010000248.1:0-9875 GCA_964195655.1 uncultured Gammaproteobacteria bacterium
AATCCCATCCCTCGGATTTATACTTGCCAAAATACCTTTGACCAGTGAGTGCCTGGATGGATAATCGCGATCCTTTTTACGACTATCGCCCTACGATAAGTTCGACGCCCCCTTCGTCTCGCGACAGGGACGTACCGAAACTGTATCGCTGGCGTAAAATGACCCAGGATACGGCGCAAATCGTGCTGCCTGCTTTGGCGCTTGCACTGGTCGTACACCTGTTCCTTGCCCAGGCGACTATCGTCTTCGGCAGAAGCATGGAGCCGAACCTCCAGGAACGGCAGCGCCTCATCATCGACAAGATCAGCTACCGGCTTCACCCGCCGCAACGCAACGATATCGTAGTACTTAGCAAACCCGATATGGACGAAATGCTGGTCAAGCGCATCGGGGCATTACCTGGGGAGACAATCGAAATCTACAAGGGCGTTGTCTACATCGACGACGATCGCGTTACTCAGCTCGTCTAGCGCATCGATAGGTACCGCCGCCAGCGCGTTCGGATCGGTGGGATCCACCCGCCGGGCAGCGGCGAACTCGGCCTCCCGACGCTTGCGCCGCCGTCTACCCGCCCACAGCCACAGCCCGAACACCGCAACGGCCAGCACCGCCATCACGATGAAGAAGGCGGGCCACGAAACGCCGGAACCCGCCCCCTTCGATGACGTCGACGAGCCTGCCGAGGCTGAGGCTCCCATGCCGTCGGCGGTGGCAACGGCGGCGCCGGCCAGGTCGTTGCGTCGCAGCGCCGGCTCGATGACATCGCGTTGCAGGGCCTTGGACTTGGTCTGGGACATGATCGCCAGCGGTGCCTGGAAAGCGTAGGCGCGTTCCATGGTGGCGACCGCCAGCAGGGCGTCACGGTCCCCGAAGTCGCTGAGTTGCATCGTGGTTTGCGCCCAGGCTTGTGCCCCCTGCCCGAAGGTGTCGACGTACACCACCCAGAGGCGGATGCGTTCTGCGTCGTACAGCCGGAACAGCGCATCTTCGACTTTCGCACGCTGCGGGGGGGACAGCGCGCCGGATTCATCGGTGACGTAGTCCGGGATGCGAAACGGCGGATCCGCGGTCGCCACCGGCGCGCAGAGAAGCCCGGTGATCAGGACGGCGAGCAGCAAATTGAATAGGCGGGCGACGCGCATGAGGCCAATCTAGTGCTGCGCACCCATGCGGCAGCCATATACCTGGTGATGGGCCTGGCAGACTGTGCAACGGTGCTCACTGATCTCACGCGGCGTGATCCTTACAGCGAGTTCGACCGTCAGCGTCTGGTGGTCGAACCGCCGAAGGGTGCCGCATTGCCGGGTACGACCGCCGAACACCGCACCGACTTCGCCCGTGACCGGGCGCGAGTGTTGCACTGCGCGGCGTTACGCCGATTGGCCGACAAAACTCAGGTGGTTGGTCCGCGGCAGAGTGAAACCCCGCGGACCCGGCTGACCCACTCGCTGGAGGTAGCTCAGATCGGCCGTGGAATGGCGGTTGGGCTGGGCGCTGACCCCGATCTCGTCGACCTGGCCGGGCTGGCGCACGACATCGGCCATCCGCCCTACGGACACAACGGGGAACGGGCACTCAACCACATTGCCGAGGTGTGCGGCGGGTTCGAGGGCAACGCGCAGAACTTTCGCATCCTGACCCGGCTGGAACCTAAGGTGCTTGATGTACAGGGGGATGAGCCGCGCAGCGCGGGACTCAACTTGACCCGTGCCGCGCTGGACGCGGTGACGAAATATCCGTGGGAACGATCATCGAAGGGCGGCAAGTTCGGCTTCTACGCCGACGACGCCACAGCCGCGGCCTGGGTGCGCGGCGATGCGCCAGACCGAAGGCCCTGCCTGGAGGCCCAGATCATGGACTGGGCCGACGACGTCGCCTACTCGGTACACGATGTCGAGGACGGCGTGACCTCCGGGCGTATCGATCTGCGGGTCCTTGCCGACGACGACGCGGTGAGTGCATTGGGCCGGCTGGGGCAGTCGCACGGAATGGGGGGCGGCTTGGCCGCGGCCGACTTGGTCGAGGCGGCTGAGCGGCTGTCGGGGGTGCCGGCGGTGGCCGCCGTCGGCAAGTATGACGCCACATTGGCGGCAGCGGTCGCGTTGAAGACGATGACCAGCGAGTTAGTGGGCCGATTCGCGTCCTCGGCGATCGCCGCCACCCGCAATGCGTCAGGTCAGGGTCGTTTAGTGCGCTACCGGACCGACCTGGAGGTGCCCACGGTGGTGCGCGCGGAAGTGGCGGTGCTGAAGATCCTCGCGCTGCAGTTCATCATGTCCGACCCGCGGCATCTGGATCTGCAGACGCGGCAGCGTGAACGCGTTGACGCCGCGGTTCAGTTCGTGCTGGCCGGCGCGCCGGGATCGCTGGATCCACTGTTCGTCCCGGACTTCAATAGAGCCGCCGATGACGCGGCACGACTGCGGGTGGTGATCGATCAGGTGGCTTCACTCACCGAAGGGCGTCTGGAGCGGCTCGAACCCGCGTAAGCACTTCGGTCGAGGGCTCTAGACTGGCTGGGTGGCGGGCGACGGGACGCGGGGGCGGGGCAGGATTCCCGATCGCGACATCGCCACGATCCGCGAGCAGGTGAACATCGAGGACCTCGTCGGCGAGTACGTCCAACTGCGCCGCGCGGGCGCGGATTCGATGAAGGGCCTGTGCCCCTTCCACGACGAGAAGTCTCCCTCGTTCCATGTCCGACCCAACCACGGACATTTCCACTGCTTCGGCTGCGGTGAAGGCGGTGACGCCTACGCCTTCCTGCAGAAGATCGAGCATGTCAGCTTCATCGAGGCCGTCGAACTGCTCGCCGACCGCGTTGGCTACACCGTCACCTACACCGGCGGCTCGACCACCAACGTGCAGCGCGATCGGGGCAGCCGCAGCAGGCTGCTCGCCGCCAACGCTGCAGCGCAGGAGTTCTATGCCGCCGCATTGCAGTCCGACGAGGCCGGCCCGGCCCGGCAGTATCTGATCGAGCGCAATTTCAACGTCGACGCTGCTACAACATTTGGCTGCGGATTTGCGCCATCAGGCTGGGAGACGCTGACAAAGCATCTGCTGCGCAAGGGTTTCGAGTTCAAGGAGCTCGAGGCGGCCGGTCTGTCGCGGGAGGGGCGCCGCGGCCCTATGGATCGTTTTCACCGCCGGTTGCTGTGGCCGATTCGGGCAAGCGGCGGTGAAGTCATTGGGTTCGGTGCCCGCCGGATCTTCGACGACGACCAGATGGAAGCGAAGTACGTCAACACCCCCGAGACCGTGTTGTACAAGAAGTCGAATGTGCTGTTCGGCCTCGATCTGGCCAGGCGCGACATTGCCAAGTCGCATCGCGCCGTCGTCGTCGAGGGCTATACCGACGTGATGGCCATGCACCTGGCGGGTGAAACCACGGCAGTCGCATCCTGCGGAACCGCCTACGGCGACGGCCACTTGGCGCTGTTGCGGCGACTGATGATGGACGACAATTGGTATCGCGGCGAATTGATCTTCGTCTTCGACGGCGATGCGGCCGGTCAGGCGGCGGCGGTGAAAGCGTTCGACGGCGACCAGCAGGTTGCCGGAAAGTCTTTCGTGGCAATCGCTTCCGATGACATGGATCCTTGCGATCTGCGGTTGAAGTCCGGTGACGGTGCGCTTCGGGATCTGGTGGCGCGTCGTATCCCGATGTTCGAGTTCGCCATTCGCAGCCTGATCCCCGACGGCGATGTCCTCGACAATGACCCGCAGGCCCAGGTTGACGCGCTGCGCCAGTGCGTGCCGCTGGTCGCCCGCATCCGGGATTACGCGCTGCGCGACGAGTATGCGCGAAGGCTCGCGGGGTGGACCGGATGGCGCGACGAAGGGCAGGTGCTCGCCCGGGTGCGTGAAGAGGCGGGCAAGCGTGGCATGCCCGACCGGACGCGCCGCCGCGGCGCAAAGGCCGACGCGGCCACATCGCAGGGGTCCAGCACGGCGGGAGTGCCCGCTGCAGCCCGGCCCGACCCTGCCGACCCCACGCTGTGGCCACAGCGTGAAGCGCTCAAGTCGGCATTGCAATATCCAGCGCTGGCCGGCCCGGTGTTCGACTCGCTGGCAGCGGAGAGCTTCACCCACGCCGGTTACGCAGCGGTTCGGGTATCGATCGAAGCGGCCGGCGGCACATCGGCGGGGATGAGCGGGGCGCAGTGGATCGAGGCCGTGCGGGAACGGACGGACTCACCCTTGGCGGCCGGTCTGGTCAATGAGCTGGGTGCCGAGGCCATCAATGCCGACGACGAGAGGCTGCCGCGCTATATCAGTGGGGTGCTGGCCCGACTGCAGGAAGTGTGGATCGGCCGCCAGATCGCGGAGGTGAAGTCGAAACTGCAGCGCATGTCGCCGGTCGAACAGGGGGACGAGTACCACGCGCTGTTCGGCGACCTGGTGGCGATGGAAGGCTATCGGCGCGGACTGCTCGAACAGGCGAGCGGTGACGACCTGACTGCATGAATTGAGCCCGCGGGGTATGCTAGGAGCCGCGGTCGGGTCCGTTTGGTAGTAGCGAGAAGGCGAGTTGGCGATGCTTGTGCACACGATCCGGGCCAATGGCGCCCGGCTGATCGCCGGTGCTATTGCGGCCGCGGCCATGGCCGTTCCGCTCTACGGTGCCCTGGCCAGCACTGATGCCGCACCGCAGGTGACGGCCCAGCCCGGCGGCTGCTTGGCGTGGTTCGGCAATCAAGAAGACGGCAATTGCATGGGCTACTCCAACGGCGATGGCATCTCCGTCGGCACCCCGAATGTCGGCTTCGGTCCGTTCGGCCTCGGCGTCTACACCGGGCCACTGCTGCCCGGCGGCACTTTCTCGCGCGACTTCGGCTAGCGCGTTTTCTCCACCAACTGCTCCGGCTCGAGGACCTCGGTGGCGGAGTCGATCGGTGTCAGATTGACCATCGTCGGGTCGGGTGACACTCGATCGGCGATTTTGCGACGTCCCGCATCGATCACCGCCTTGGCGGCCGGGCTGCCCGTGACAGCCCTATACGTCCCCGCGATCTGCTCGTAGCGCTGCTTACCTGCCTTGGTTCCCAGCACGTAGCCGACAGCCAAAACGGCGACAAACCCGATCACAGGGCTCCTCCTCGAGCGATATTCGGTGACGACGTGACAGTTTCTTTCCAGTTCCGTCCCGCCCTATCCTGCCTTACGCTGCCTCACCTCGGGCACTACGCGTCCGGCCTGGCGCGTATTGGCACGCCGCAACGGACGTAAGCTAAAGTGCTCTCTGGTCCGTGGCGCAAAGACCGCGGCAGTGCAATCCCCTGTAGCTCAATTGGCAGAGCATTCGGCTGTTAACCGAAGGGTTGCTGGTTCGAGTCCAGCCGGGGGAGCCAGAGTTATTGCAGGCCCACCGCCCGTTCACCCTTTGACCAGGCGACCGTCTTTGATGATCGCGGTGAACGTCTCCTCCGGTCGGGTGATCAGCGAAATGTCGGAGATGGGGTCGCCGTCGACGAGGATCAGGTCGGCCAGGGCGCCTTCGGCGACCACCCCAAGCTGTCCAGGGTAGGGGTTGCGTGGTCCAGACATCGCCAGCAGTTCGGCGTTGCGGATCGTGGCTTGCTGGAGCACCTCGGCGGGTGTGA
Source organism: uncultured Gammaproteobacteria bacterium (assembly GCA_964195655.1). Classification (GTDB taxonomy): domain Bacteria; phylum Actinomycetota; class Actinomycetes; order Mycobacteriales; family Mycobacteriaceae; genus Mycobacterium. The sequence goes on from CAXMSM010000248.1 coordinate 5,607, forward strand.
ACCAGCGGGTGAGTTTCGCCAGTTGGGCACCCTGTCGGCTGGCCAGTTTGGCGTCGAACAGTGTGTCGGTTCCGAACGCGACCTTGACCTGGTGCTTTTTCGCAAGCTGGTATGCGGTATCGGTGCCGGCAACCATCTGCAGGAATTTGGACCGGTTCGCCGGGGGCAGCGGTATGGCGTCCTCGTCGTCAAGAAACGGCTGTAGGCACCACCAGATGTCTTTCTCGGCGAGCAAGGCGACAGTCTCTTCGTCGATGAGCTGTCCGTGCTCGATGCAGCGGACACCGGCAGCGACCGCGGTACGGATCGCGCGAGGCGTATAGGCGTGCACCGTCACGTAGGTGCCCCAATTCTCTGCGGCCTGCACCGCCGCCCGCATTTCCGCTTCGGTGTATTGGGTAACGTCGAGCGGATCGTAGTTTGACGCGCAACCGCCGCCGGCCATCAGCTTGATCTGCGATGCGCCGCGGCGCAGCACTTCGCGCGCGCCTCGGAGCACCTCGGCTTCACCGTCGGCGATAACGGCCGCACCGACGATCTCGCCGTAGCTCAGGTGGCCGGCCACGCCGCGAGGCACTTCGTTGGGTAGCCGGAAATCGCCGTGGCCGCCGGTCTGGGAGATAAAGGCGCCGGCCGGGAAGATCCGCGGGCCCTGGATCGAGCCGTCGTCAATGGCCTGCTTGATACCAAGTGCCGGCCCGCCGACATCGCGGACCGTGGTGAATCCGCGAAGTAGTGTTTCGCGAGCACTGGCCACCGCCCGGGCAAATACGTAACCGATCTCGCCGAATTCAAATGCCTCAGCCGAGATGGTGGTGAGCACCGTATGCCAGTGCGCGTCGATCAGCCCCGGCATCAGGGTCTGGCCGGTCCCGTCGAGCTGTACCTCGCCCGCGAATTCGGTTGAGCCCGAGGGTGTTAGTGACGCGATCAGCCCGTCTTGGACGGAAACGTCGAATGGTCCGGTGATCCGGCCTTCGACGCTATCGAACACATTGACGTTGCGGATAGCGAGTTGCGGCGATTCCAATTCCGGCTCCCTTGTCGAGACAGCCGTAGCCGTCAGTCGGATCATTCTTTGTCTAAGCAACTTGTCTGGGCAACGCCGGTAACTCTAAATGTTTCCCGCCGGCGCATGGTCGGATCCGCCTGGGTTTCCGCCGTTCGATTCACCGCATCCACAATCACGCCGAAGGGAAGTTCGCCACCTGGACTGCGAAGTGCGGGAATTCACGTTTCTTTGCCGGATTCGTCCGGCTAAGTTACGGTCTGCAAGCATGAATGCCTTCAACGTTTTTCTTACCCGTGCGGCTGCCGCCTCTGCGGCCATGTCAATTGCCGCCGTCGGATTCTCCGGTGTCGCGGCTGCCCAGCCTCCAGCGCCTCCAGTCGACCCTGACGCGGTACCGGCCGTCCTGCTCGACACCACCTGTTCCCTCGATCAACTCCTGGCTGCAACGAAGGCTGTGGAACCGGTTACCTACGGTGGATTGGTGGAGCGGTACCATTCTGAGCCGGCGTTTCTGCAACCCGCGATTATCAATCACCTAAATCTGCTGTTGGAAAAGAGTCCCGCTGATCGACAAGCTGAGGTCGACGAGTTGGCGATGCTTTTCCCGCAATTCGTGCCGCTGTTCGTGACCACGGAAGCGAACGCCGAAGCGATTGCGGACAAATGCCCGACATTCCTCGCTGAGGACGCCTCGTTGCTCGCCCCGCCGACTCCCTGAGGTTGCGGGGGTCTGAGGTGTTCTTCAGACCCCGGCAGCGTGTTCCAGATTTGGGAGACGCCGCGGGGTCTTCACCTGCGGCCCTGCCCCGCACCAGTGCGGCCGCGTCGTGGACTGCGGGCCAAGACCCAGATCGAGGCGGAGGACAGTTCGGTGGAGGATACTGGCAGCCCTCGTAGCGGAGTCAGCAAGTCCCGGCGCTATCTACTCGGCGCGATTCCGGCGGCGGCGCTAGCAGTGGCCGCGTGCGGGTCGGAGAAGTCCGATGGCGCCGGGATGCAGGACAAACCCGCTCCGCCGAGGCCCTCGACGCCCGAAGAAGCGATTCAGGTGCTCAAGGACGGCAACAAGCGCTTCAAGGCGCGAGAACCCCAGGTCCGCAGCACCGCCCAAATCGACGCCATCTGGAGCGAAATCACCGACGGTCAGATGCCCTTCGCGTCGGTCCTCGGGTGTGCCGACAGCCGGCTGGCGCCGGAAGTATTATTCGACCAGTTCGTCGGCGACATCTTCGTTGTCCGCGAGGCGGGCAACATCGCTGCGTCGCCGACGAACCTTGGCAGCCTTGAGTTCGGTCAGGCGGTCCTGAAGTCGAAGGCACTGGTGGTATTTGGCCATTCGGGCTGTGGCGCAGTGGACGCTGCCTTCACCAACGCGACGCCTGGCGGCAACATTCAGGCCATGGTTGATGTCATCAAACCCGGGATTGTGGGCGCATCCGACCTCGACGATGCCATCGAGCGTAACGTGCGCGCGACGATGGATACTGTGCGCAAAGACAGCAAGCTACTCAACGATGCCGAACAGGCCGGAGAGATCAAGATCGTGGGAGCCGTCTACGACATCAAGACGAGTACGGTGCGCTTCCTCTGACTCTCGGGACATGTGAGCGCTGGCACATGTGATCCTTGCCAAATTGACCCTTGGCAGATGTGACGCCCGCGCTGCCGCGACATCGTGCCGAGCGCGCTTATGCGTCGGGAATGTTCTCCGGGTGCAGCATTTCGGCGTAGCGCAGCTGCTCGGGGATGCCGAACCCATCGACGAGTGTCTCAGCGTAGGGCCGCAGCCGCCTGCAACGGTCGTTGATACCGCGGGTGACTGCCTTGGCGCGTTCGGTCGATAGGAGGCGTTGCTCGACGTACCACGCTTTGTCGTCTTCGATCACTGACAGCGCGTACAGGTCGCACACCATGCCGAGAATCTCGCGGGCATCGTTGTCCTCGCAGGTCTCGATGCCGGCCACGAACGCCTCCAGAATGATGCGGTCGATATGTGCGGTGGCGGCATGTAGCACATGGTCCTGCACGGAGTTGAACGCATCGAATGCGCTCATCTCCTTGGACTTACCTTGTATTCGCCGGGCGACCGAAGCCAACATGTACTCCTCACGGTCCTCGAACATCTTCACCTGGGTGCCGCGGTTGAAGAGGCTGCCCTCTTCTTCGTTGTCCTGCCGGGTATCCAGGAGGGTCTGCATGACGGTTTGCGCTGCAGTGCGCTTCATCACCCGCTTACCGGCGAAGTTGGCAGCGAACCGTACCCACTCGACCGGGCTCATGCCCTTGACGTCGTCGGCATAGGCGGTCAGCAGTGACTTGGCGACCAACTGCATGAGGACGTGGTTGTCACCCTCGAAGGTAGTGAACACGTCGGTGTCTGCTTTGAGTGCGATCAACCGGTTCTCGGCCATATAACCCGCGCCTCCGCAGGCCTCGCGCGCCTCCTGAATAGCCCTGGTCGCGTGCCAGGTGTTGGCGGCCTTGAGCCCTGCCGCGCGCGATTCCAGTTCCCTTTGCTCCTCGGCGTCCGGATCCTCGGCCGACTGAAGCTCGTGGCAAGTGCTCACTAATTCGTTCTGGGCGAATTGCAGCGCGTAGGATTTCGCGATCAACGGGAACAGTCGGCGCTGGTGCACGAGGTAATCCATGATGAGTACCTCCCGCTCGGCACCGGGAGCTTCGAACTGCCTGCGTTGCAACGCATACCGCGTGGCGATGTCCAGCCCTACCCGGGCCGCGGCGCCCGCGCTGCCGCCGACGGTGACACGTCCGCGGACCAAGGTGCCCAGCATGGTGAAGAAGCGACGGTCGACGTTCTCGATCGGTGAGCTGTAGGTTCCGTCCGGTGCGACGTCGGCATACTTGTTGAGCAGGTTCTCCCGCGGCACACGTACGTGGTCGAACTGGATGCGTCCGTTGTCCACGCCTGGCAGTCCGCCCTTGTAGTGGCAGTCAGATATGGTCACCCCCGGCAGGTCCTTGCCCTGGTCATCGCGGATCGGCACCACCAGGCAATGCACGCCGTGGTTCTCGCCATTGGGGGTGATCAACTGCGCGAAAACAGCTGCCACGCGGGCAGTTCGGGCTGCGCCGCCGATGTAATCCTTGCGGGATGTCACCGTGGGGGAGTCGATGACGAACTCCTTGGTGGCGGGGTCGTAGGTGGCCGTGGTCTCCAGTGCCTGAACGTCGCTGCCATGTCCGGTCTCGGGCATCGCGAAGCAGCCCAGTAAGTCGAGGTCGATGATGCGCCGCAC
>CAXMSM010000249.1:0-11558 GCA_964195655.1 uncultured Gammaproteobacteria bacterium
CAGTGCACCGACAAACGTGTCAACCTCACCACGCCGGCGTTATTCGCCAAATACCGTGTTGCGCTCGACTACGCCCGGGCTGACCGTTCCGAACTTGAAGAGTTCATCCGGACCACCGGATTCTTCCGCAACAAGGCCAACTCGCTCATTCGGCTGGGCCAGGAGTTGGTGGAGCGATTCGACGGCGAAGTACCCGCGACGCTCGAGGAACTCGTCACCCTGCCTGGCGTGGGCCGAAAAACCGCCAACGTCATACTCGGTAACGCGTTCGACGTTCCAGGTATCACCGTCGACACCCACTTCGGCAGGCTTGTCCGCCGTTGGCGCTGGACATCGCTCGAGGACCCCGTCAAGGTCGAGCACGCTGTCGGCGAGCTCATCGAACGCAGCGAGTGGACCCTGCTCAGCCACCGGGTGATCTTCCACGGCCGGCGCGTATGCCACGCCCGCAAACCGGCGTGCGGCGTGTGTGTGCTGGCCAAGGACTGCCCGTCCTTCGGTGTCGGCCCCACCGACCCGCTGGTCGCAGCGTCGCTGGTCAAAGGGCCCGAGACCGAGCACCTGCTCGCGCTGGCCGGGCTCTAGGCCAACCCGGGTGGTGCAGCGGTGAGCGCGTCGGCCCGCTGGAGCGCTGTGGCGGCGGTGGTCCTCGTCGCGCTGGGCATCGCGCTCTGGTCGGAACTGCGGGCCGGAGATGGCCGCGACGGCCCGGCATCATCTGCACCGGACACCATCTCTGCTCGTGACCGCCGCGACGCCGACACCGCCGAGTCGCTTGCGGGCCCGCGTGCCCGAGCCGACCTCGAACCCTGCCCGGGGCCGGGTTCCGGCGCCGGACCCGAACCCCTGCGCGGGATCGTGCTCGAGTGCGCCGGCGACGGGTCGGAGGTCGACGTCGCCGGGGCTTTCGCGGGCCGCACCGTCGTGCTGAACCTGTGGGCGTACTGGTGTGGTCCATGCATTGAAGAGCTACCGGCGATGGCCGAGTATCAGAGGCGCGTGGGCCCCGAGGTAACAGTGTTGACGGTGCACCAGGACGAGAACGAGACCGCCGCGTTGCTCCGCCTCGCCGAACTGGGTGTACGGCTCCCGACCTTGCAGGATGGGCGCAGATCAATCGCCGCAGCGTTGCAGGTCCCCAATGTCATGCCGGCGACGGTGGTGCTGCGCGCGGACGGTAGCGTTGCCGAAATTCTGCCTCGGTCGTTCGCCACTGCCGACGAAATCGCCGAAGCGGTCAACCCGACTATTGGAGTGGCGTGAAATTGGCGGGAGCGGGGGAGGGTAGCGGGGACAGCCGAGTTGGCGATCTGACTCCCGGTGCCGCACCGCCCTGGCTGACACCGCTCGTCGAACGTCCCGGTGCCGTGAAGAGCGCCTACCGCCGCCGGATGCCGGCCGACGTGCTCGCCGCACTGGCTGCAGCCAACACCACCGCCGCGCTGGCGGGTGCTCGCCGCGACGCCGCGGTGCTGGTGTTGTTCTCTGGGCCGCAGGGCGGCTCACCAGGCACGCTGCCCGACGACGCTGATCTCCTCGTCACCGTGCGGGCGTCGACGCTGCGGCATCACGCCGGACAGGCCGCTTTTCCCGGTGGTGCAACAGATCTGGGTGACGACGGCCCCGTCCATACCGCACTTCGGGAGGCCGCCGAGGAGACCGGGATCGATGCGGGCCGGCTGCGCCCGTTGGCAACACTGGAGCGAGTGTTCATTCCGCCGTCTGGCTTCCATGTCACACCGGTGCTCGCATACTCGCCGGATCCCGGCAGGATTGCCGTCGTCGACTCGTCCGAGACTGCGCTGGTCGCGCGGGTTCCGGTCCGGGCATTCGTCAATCCGGAGAACCGGATCACGGTGTACCGCCACTCCCGCCGCTTCGCGGGGCCGGCATTCCTGCTCAACGAGATGCTCGTATGGGGGTTCACCGGGCAGATAATCTCGGCGTTGCTCGACGTCGCGGGCTGGGCCACACCGTGGGACAGAAACAATGTGCAAGAACTCAGCGACGCAATGGCGCTCCTGGACACCGAGGACAGTTACGGTGATGCCCAACTATGACATCGTCACAGGGGCTCGATATGGCCATCCTCGCCGTCGCGCTGATTGCTGCCATCTCGGGCTGGCGATCAGGGGCGCCGGGTTCCGTGCTGGCTCTGGTCGGGGTCGCCCTCGGTGCGGTGGCGGGGGTTCTGCTCGCCCCACACGTGGTCAGTCACATCAGCGGCCCTCGAACCCAGCTGTTTGTGACGCTGTTTCTGATTCTGGCGCTGGTGGTTGTCGGTGAGATCGCCGGTGTCGTTCTTGGCAGGGCAGTGCGCGGCGCGATCCGCAATCCCACCCTGCGCATCGTCGACTCGGTGGTCGGCGTTGCGCTTCAGCTGGTTCTCGTCTTGACCGCGTCCTGGTTGCTGGGCACGGCGTTGAAGTCCTCCCCTCAACCCAATCTGGTCGCGGCTGTCCGCGGTTCACAGGTGATCGCCGAGGTTGACTCGGTGGCGCCGAACTGGCTGAGATCGGTACCCAACCGGCTCTCGGCGCTGTGGAACAACGCCGGGCTGCACGACGTGCTCAAGCCCTTCGGGCCGACTGAGGTCGCCGCCGCCGAAGCGCCAGATGTGTCGCTGGCGTCCTCGGCGGTGGTCGCCCTGACCCGACCTAGCGTGGTGAAGGTCCGAGGGGTCGCGCCGAGTTGCCAGAAGGTACTGGAAGGCAGCGGGTTCGTGGTCGCGCCGAACCGGGTCATGTCCAACGCTCACGTGGTCGCCGGTTCGGAAAGCGTGACCGTTGAGGTCGACGGCCAGACCTATGACGCGAGCGTGGTGTCCTATGACCCCGACGCCGACATCTCGATCCTCGACGTGACCGATCTGCCCTCGGCGCCCCTACAGTTCACCGAGCAGGAGGCTGTCCCGGGAACCGACGGCATCGTGATGGGGTATCCCGGCGGCGGCGACTTCACCGCAACCCCGTCGCGCGTCCGGGAGGTCATCGAGCTGAACGGTCCCGATATCTATCGCACCGCGACCGTCACCCGAGAGGTCTACACCATCAGAGGAACTGTCCAGCAAGGAAATTCGGGTGGACCAATGATCAACCGGGGCGGCAAGGTGCTGGGTGTGGTGTTCGGTGCCGCGGTTGACGATGTCGACACCGGCTTCGTGCTCACTGCAGACGAGGTGGCGCGGCAGATGGCCAAGGTGGGCAACGTCGAGCGGGTGCCCACCGGTAAGTGCATCGGTTAGACGTACACCTGGTCGAGGAAGTGGGACAGCTGCTCGTTGACTGCCTCCGGCTCTTCCTCATGCCCGAAGTGACCGGCGCCGTCGATCGATACAAACCGCCCATGCGGAGCGTAGCGCTGTGTTCGGTACACCGGGTCGGCCAGCACATAGGGGTCGGCATCGCCGCGCATATGCAGCATCGGAACCGAAACCGGCTGCTTCATCAACCGCATGAATCGGCGTCCCTCGTTACGCAGCTGGCCGCGCACCGCCCAGCGCTGATACTCCAGCGCCGAGTGGGCCGCCGACGGAATTCCGATGGCGCGCCGCAGATGGTCCATGGTCTCCGAGAAGTCTTCACTGGACTGCCATTTGGCGCTGGACCGGCTGCGCACCAGTCGCTCGACTTCGGCACCGTGGTGTCGTGTCAGCGCGTGCTCGGGCCACCGGGGCACCTGATAGCGCAGCATCGAGGGCATCAGCGCTCTGCGCTGATCGCGACTGGTCAATACCGACGTGCGTAGCGCGGCAGGGTGGGGCGAGCTCACCACCGCGATCGCGTGCACCGCTCTGGGGTGCAGGACTGCGGTGGCCCAGCAGACCAGCCCGCCGTCGGCGTGACCCACCAGCGTGGCGGACTCGTGTCCAAGCGCGCGAACCAGGCCCGCGGTGTCGCCGGCCAGTGTCCAGCCGTCGTAGCCGCGCGGAGGTTTGTCGCTTCCGCCGTAGCCCCGCAGGTCGACTGCCACCACCCGGGCCCCGGTGAGGCCGGTCAGCTGGTGGCGCCACGACCACCAGAACGAGCCGAATCCGTGCAGCAGGATGACCAGCGGCCGATCCGTCACCGTCTTCGAATGGGCATCGGATTCGCCCCGTCGCTCGGCTTCGACGACGTGAAGCCGAATGCCGTTGGCGTGCACGTCCAAATGGCGCCACGGCCCGCCGATGCGTACCACCGACGGATCGGGCTGACCCATTACCAGCCTGACGGGTCGGCGGTTGACGCCTGCTTACTGTCCGTCGACGCGATCGTCCTGGCGGCCCTGTCCGGTCCGGGGATCAGCGCTTCGGGGATCTCCTTGACCGACTCGATGGTCTGTTGCGGGCCGCGGATCCGCCGCACCTTCAGGTAGCCGAACAATGCCAGCACTACGGTGACCACGACCATGATCCCGAACACGATGAGGAACGCGGCCCAGCGCCACAGCCAGCTATCCAGTAACTCGGCCAGGAAGAAGAAGAAAAAGAACGTCGAGTAGAACAGCACCACCAGTGACAGGATGAAGAAGACGCTGCCGGTGAGGCCCTTTTTGACGTCGCGGGTGATTTCCGCCTTGGCGAGCGCCACCTCGGCGCGCACCAGTGTCGAGACCTGCGACGTGGCGTCCTTGATCAGATCACCGATGGACGGGTCAGGCTTCGCCGCGTGCGGGTCCACCAGTGGTATGGAGGTCACGGTGGTTGGCACGCCGTTTCTGCGCTCGCTCACGGAAGCTTCCTTCCCGCATCTATTGTCAGGTAGCGGTTCAAGTATCGGGATCAATATCAGGGATCAATATTGCCATGTGGCGTCGCGCTTAAACGATTCCGCCCAGGGATAGACTGCGTGAGTTCCTTTTTATGGCGGGTCAGGCATGTCGATTGGGGATTTACTCTTGAGGACCAGCCTGACAGTTCGGGCCGCGATAGTGGCGCTGACCGCGGTACTCATGTTCGGGACCGTGATGTTCGGGACCGGGGCCCCCGCCCACGCGGATGCCCCGGTGACGCTCGGGGGCGGCTCCGGTCTCGTCGTCGACGGCGAGGCCCTGTGCACACTGACCACGATCGGCACCGACAACCGCGGCAACCTGATCGGGTTCACCTCTGCGCATTGCGGTGGACCGGGGGCCGTGGTGGCCGCCGAGGGCGCCCAGAATGCCGGTATCCTCGGCACGATGGTCGCCGGTAACGACCATTTGGACTACGCGGTGATCCAATTCGATCCGGCCAAGGTCAACCCGGTCAGTTCCGTTAATGGCTTCCAAATCAACGGTCTCGGCCCGGACCCCATTCTCGGCGACGTGGCCTGCAAGCTCGGACGCACCACCGGTTATTCGTGCGGCATGACGTGGGGGCCCGGCGAAGAGCCTGGCACGATCGTCAACCAGGTCTGTGGGCAGCCCGGCGATTCCGGTGCCCCGGTGACGGTGAACAATCGGCTCGTCGGCATGATTCATGGAGCGTTCTCTGAAGCCATGCCGAACTGCGTGGTCAAGTTCATCCCGCTGCATACACCGGCGGTGACGATGTCGTTCAACACCCAGCTTGCCGACATCACGGCCAAGGGCCGGCCAGGCAGCGGCTTCGTCCCGGTGGGTGCTGCTTGACCGTCAGCGGCCTCGCGCTACTTGTCGGCTCGGATCGCCTCGAACACGCCAGGATCCAGCAGTGTCGAGGTGTCTCCGAGTTCACGGCCTTCGGCCACGTCACGCAGCAACCGGCGCATGATCTTGCCGCTTCGGGTCTTCGGCAGCTCCGGCACCACGTGAATCTCGCGTGGCTTGGCGATCGGCGAGATCTCCCGGGATACCTCGGCGCGTAGATCTTCGACCATCTGCTCGTGCGACATCGCGGCCGCATGCGTCTTGAGGATGACGAAGGCGCAGATGGCTTGGCCGGTGTGCTCGTCGGTGGCGCCGACAACGGCTGCCTCTGCGACACCGGCGTGCCCGACCAGCGCGGACTCCACCTCAGCCGTCGAGATTCGGTGGCCAGAGATGTTCATCACGTCGTCGATGCGGCCGAGAATCCAGATCTCGCCGTCGCTTCCATATCGGGCGCCGTCGCCGGCGAAGTACCAACCCTGCTGGGCGAACCGCGACCAGTAGGTCTCCTTGAACCGCTCCGGGTCGCCCCAGATTCCCCGCAGCATCGCCGGCCACGGTTTGTCGAGTACCAGGTATCCGGTGACGGGTTCGGCGTGATCGGCGCAGGGTTCGAGCTCGTTGCCGTCGTCGTCGACGATTTTGGCTGAGATGCCGGGAAGCGGACGCATCGCCGAACCGGGCTTGCAGTCGGTCACCCCCGGCAGCGGCGAGATCATGGCGGCACCGGTCTCTGTCTGCCACCAGGTGTCCACGACCGGAGTCTTCTCGCCGCCGAACACCAGGCGATACCACCGCCAGGCTTCTGGGTTGATCGGCTCACCCACCGAGCCCAGCAGGCGCAGGCTGGACAGATCGTGGCCGAATGCGAGTTCGCGACCCCACTTCATGAATGTCCGCACCACGGTTGGAGCGGTGTAATAGGTTGTTACACCGTACTTCTCGATGATCTGAAAGTGTCGGTGCTCGTCGGGTGAGGCCGGAGTGCCCTCGTACACGACCTGGGTGGCGCCGTTGGATAGCGGCCCGTACACGATGTAGGTGTGTCCGGTGACCCAGCCGATGTCGGCGGTGCACCAATACACGTCGGAGTGCGGTTTGAGGTCGAACACGTTGAAATGGGTGTACGACGCCTGGGTCAGGTAGCCGCCCGAGGTATGCATGATGCCCTTGGGCTTTCCTGTGGTGCCCGACGTGTACAGCAGGAACAAAGGGTGTTCGGAATCGAACGCCGCTGGAACGTGGGTTGTGTGAGCGTTTTCCACGGTCTCGTCCCACCACAGGTCGCGGCACTGAGTCCATGGCACGTCGATTCCGGTGCGCCGCACCACGAGTACGTGTTCGACGGGGCTGTCCTCACCGAGACCCTCGATGGCCTCGTCCACCCCTTCCTTCAGCGGGGCGGCCTTACCCCGGCGGAACTGCCCGTCGGCGGTGATGACGAGCTTGGCCCGCGCGTCGTCGATTCGGGCCCGCAGTGCTGAGGCCGAAAACCCGGCGAACACCACTGAATGCATGGCGCCCAGTCGTGCGCAGGCCAGCATCGCGACGATCGCCTCGGGCACCATCGGCATGTAGATGGCGACCCGGTCGCCGGAGCGCAGGCCAAGTTCGGTGAGGGTGTTGGCGGCTTGGCAGACTTGGTCTTTGAGCTGCGTGTAGGTGATGTCGCGCGCATCGCCGAGGGGTTCGCCCTCCCAATGGATGGCCACCCGGTCGCCGTTGCCGGCCTCAACGTGGCGGTCGACACAGTTGTAGGCGACGTTGAGCTTGCCGCCCACGAACCACTCGGCGACGGGGGCTTCGGACCAGTCAAGCACCTTGGTGAACGGCGTCTCCCAGTTCAGGCGGTCGGCCTGGGTGGCCCAGAACGCCAGCCGGTCTTCCTCGGCCTCGTCGTACATCGCTGCTTTCGCGTTGGCGTTCGCCGCGAACTCCGGGGCCGGTGGGTAGGAAGACGGGACTTCCGAATGCGTCTCGGTCATGACTGTGAGGGTAGCCACTCAACCTTGCATCGACGTCGGCTCCGCATAACCGGGTTGCGGGCGGGAGCTGGCGAGCGCTCACGGTCAGCTAGCGTGTGCGGGCGTGACGGGTCGTGGGCACGAATGATGGCCAAGGGCCCAGGTCCCGAGGATCTCCTGGCGCCGTTGTCTGCGCTCCCCGGTGTCGCGCAGGCGGGCGAGGAGGCGCGTGAGGCACTCGGTAGGGCACACCGGCACCGCACCAATCTTCGTGGCTGGCCGAAGACGGCAGCCGAGGCGGCCTTGCGGGCGGCCCGGGCTTCCTCGGTGCTCGATGGCGGACCCCTGAAGTTCTCCGATGGTGGACCCAACGATGGCCGGACCGCCGGTAGCGAACCGGTGCTCGCGGGTGCGCTGAGGGTGGCTGAGGCGCTCGAAGGTGGCGAAGGCGCGTTGGTCGGCGTGTGGCGGCGCGCGCCGCTTCAGGCCATCGCCAGGTTGCACGCGCTGGCTGCTGCGGACCTGGACGCGGGTGGCGAACTGGGTCGGCCACGCGGCGACGTCGATGTGGGACGCAGGCTTGAGTTGCTCGCCGATATCGCGACCGGTGCAACGCGAGTACCCGCGACAGTGCTGGCGGCCGTGATGCATGGTGAACTGCTCACGCTGCAGCCTTTCGGCACCGCGGACGGCGTCGTAGCTCGTGGCGTGTCCCGGCTGGTGACGATCGCCAGCGGTCTGGACCCGCACGGCCTCGGTGTTCCTGAGGTGCACTGGATGCGTCGCTCCGGCGACTACCGGGCTGCGGCCCGGGGTTTCGCGTCGGGGACTCCGGAGGGTTTGTCGGCTTGGTTGGTACTCAGCAGTGAGGGATTGAACGCCGGGGCAAGCGAGGCCTTGTCCATTGCGGAGTCGTGCCAACCCTCAGCGCAATGACCCTCAGCCCTCAGCCCTCAGCCCTCAGCAAAATGAAGCGGGCGGCGCCCCGAAGCAATTCGAAAATGCTTCGGTTCGCCGCCCGCTAGCACGGATTCCGGGTACCAAGCGTGCTTGATGGGGTTGCGTGGGTGGCCTCGGCGTTCTTACGAAGCGCTACGACTTCAGACCCACCCAAGGGGCTGTGATAGTCGTCCGATTTTCGTAATTCCGCAGGCCCACAACACTCTTACCTATTTCGCGGTATGTGCTCCGCGTGGGTTCCGGGACCCGTGCTGGGGAGCCGAGTTCGGGAGATCGAGCCTTCTCTTCTGGCTCGGCCTTGGCCTCTTCCGGCTGCCGTGCTTCCTTTCTACTACGTGACTTCGGTCACAGCAAGGGGCAATTGTGTCGCGAACTCAGATCGTTACGACGGCGCGCCAGCTACTGGGGGGTAGACGCCTGTCAGAACGCGAACCGGCGCAGCAGCGAGTAGGTCAGCGCACCGGCAGCCAAGGCGCTCACACCGACCGCGGCCGTGGTGGCCACCGCCGCTCCCGAGGGGGCGGGGATGCGATCGCGCAGCGACACCGGCTTCGAGAAGGTCTGCATCGGCCAACCGCGCGCGGTGGCCTCCCGGCGCAATGCTCGATCCGGATTCGCCACCGTCGGATGGCCGACGGCTTCGAGCATCGGCAGGTCGCTGACCGAGTCCGAGTAGGCGTAGCAATGTTCAAGGGCGTAGCCCTCGCGGGCCGCCAGCGCACGGATGGCCTCCGCCTTGCCCTCGCCGAAGCAGTGGAACGCGATTTCGCCCGTGAACTTGCCGTCCTCGACGACCATCCGGGTCGCCATCGCGTGGGTGGCGCCAAGCGCGCAAGCGATCGGAGCGACGATCTCCTCTCCGGACGCTGACACGATGACTACGTCGCGCCCGCACAGCCGGTGGTCGGCGATGAGTTCGGCGGCCTCGGCGAAGACCAGTGGATCCACGATGTCGTGCAGTGTCTCGCGGACGATCGACTTGACCTGTTCGACGTCCCATCCGGTGCACATACTTGCGATGTTCGAGCGCATCCGGTCGATCTGGTCGTGGTCGGCGCCCGACATCAGGAACAGAAATTGTGCGTACGACGATTTCAGGACGCCACGACGATTAATTAGCCCCTGGCTGAGAAAAGGTCTACTGAAAGCCAAAGTGCCCGATTTCGCGATTACGGTTTTGTCGAGGTCGAAGAACGCGGCGGTGCGAATAGGGCTGTCCGATGAGTCAAGTTGTTGGGCCGCGGGGTCAACGCCGGCCGCCGGGTCGGCTGAGGTCACGACGACAGCATAAAGGGACGCCGCCTGACAGTTTGCAGCCGATCATGCGAAATGACCATTCGCGACAGGTGTTTGTGGCGGTAAATTACCCGGTCCGGCACACCTTTTGCGTGCTTCCAGTACTTGCGTTTGCGTCCTCGGGCGAGTGTATAGTAAGCGGCACTCGACTTCGGTCGGGTGTGCATCAGTCCGACCCCCCGGGACTGATACACGACGACCTCCGCCTCCTCCCCCTTGGCGGGGGTCGTCCTTTTTCTAGATGTTTTCGCCAACTGGATGCTTTCGCCAAAGCGTATAGGTGCTGCGGACTCCAAGAAGTTGCTGAATGTCATTTTCGTTGTGGTCCCCGTGAGTGAACTGTCCACAATTCCGAGTTGATCCACAGATTCCCGCTGGGCCCTTTCTCAAGGCTCGGTGACAGTCGACGCTGGGTTCATGACTAAGCCCGCAGAGCTCCCGGGGATTCTGGCCGTGATCGACGACCAGGCGCTCAACACCGACGTTGACCGTGTGGCGGCCGCTGCCGGTCTGCGGGTCGTGCGCAGCAGCGACCCTTTCAGTCGCAGGGCCTGGGCCAGTGCGGCGGCGATTCTTCTGGACACCCATGCGGCCCAACGGTGCGCCGACCGTGGCATGCCCCGGCGCGCGCGGGTGTTCCTGGTAAGTCACGCGAACCCCGACCCTGCCGACTGGGAGGCAGCTGTTGATGTTGGCGCGCAAAGAGTGGTGACGTTGCCCGCGCACGATCGCGAGCTGATGGCAGTCCTTTCCGACGCCGCGGAGGCTTCGCTGGCATCGCTCGACGGCGGAGCACGGGGCCCTGTCGTAGCCGTCCTTTCTGGTCGTGGCGGGGCGGGGGCGTCGGTGTTCGCCACCGCACTGGCGCAAGAAGCCGACGAGTCACTGCTCGTTGACGGGGACCCGTGGGGTGGCGGGCTCGACCTTGTGCTCGGAAATGAGACCGACTCGGGCCTGCGGTGGCCCGATCTCTCGTCGGCCGGTGGACGCCTGAGCTATCCGGCACTGCGGGATGCGTTGCCCAGGCGGTACGGGGTCAGCCTGCTGTCGGGCAGTCGGGTGTTGGCTGGCGATCTATCCAGCAATGACATCAGGCCCTTGCCCCTGGCGGCGGTGATCGACGCTGGAAGCCGGGCGGGGGTCACTGTGGTCTGCGATGTGGTCCGGCAGCCGACGCCTGCCGCCGAGACTGCACTAGCCGCTGCGGACCTCGTGGTGTTGATCACAACGGCAGACGTGCGCTCGTGTGCAGCTTCGGCCGCGATCGCACGGTGGGTTTCGGTCGGCAACCCGAACACTGGGGTGCTGGTGCGTGGACCGTCCCCGGGTGGTCTCAGGCCGGTCGACGTCGGCCAGATCGTTGGGCTACCGGTGCTGGCGTCGATGCGTCCCGAACCCGGTATCCGGGCTCGCCTTGAACGTGGCGGGCTGAAGCTGCGGCGGCGTTCGCCGCTCGCCGGGGCCGCCCGCAAAGTCCTCGGCGTTCTTAGCCAGAACCCGCATCTCGGACGCTTTGCAGAGTCCCACGCATGAGCGAGTCGCTGATCGATCGCGTGCGAGAGCGGCTCGCGGCCGACGGGGTACCGCTGCGGCCGAGCGTGGTGGCGGCAGCGATCCGTGCGGAGTCCGGCGGGGTGATCGGGGATGCCGAGGTGTTGACGAGTCTGCGCGAAATGCAGACCGAATTGGTCGGCGCCGGAATCCTGGAACCGCTGCTGTGCGGTCCGGATACCACCGACGTGCTGGTGA